>JAPOOT010000042.1 GCA_026713285.1 Gemmatimonadota bacterium
ACGCGCGCGTGCAAATCCTTTTTCTTTCGTCTCACTGGCAGGGGCCTTTCTTTTTCGGTTGAAAGAGGTAGCAGATATCTGCTTGGACACCCTCTTAATATATTGAAAAAAAAGGCCTTACGCCAGTAAATACTTCCCTCGGAAAGGTGATAAACCCCCTCTTTTTTGACGAATCAAGGCTAAAATAGCCTTGCTGTATGGCCGGACCTCCAGGAGCTATCCCGGTCGTTGCAGAGCCGCCGAAAGCCAGACCGGCAGGGCGGCCCTGGGATTCTCCTTCCAGTCGAGCAACCCGTCGTTCTCCCCGGACTTATAGGAAGATCCTTCCCAGAAACTCGAATCACCGGCGGGACGTTCCAGGATACGCCCCAGGACGAATCCCGTATCCGCCAACGGATTCAGCAGGTCGCCGAGCGTCCAGTTGAATTCGAAGGTGCTCTCTTTTTCGTCTAGTAACGGTCCGGTTTGCCAGTAAGGTTTGTCCACTTCGACCGTCCGATTCCCGTCTTTCCAGGGTCTCTGGAAGGGATGCACATCGTAGAAAACGTAGTGTCCGCCCGGTTTCAGGATGCGAAAGATCTCCTCGAATACCGCACGGAGATCCGCGATCCAGACGAAGAAACCGTTGGTCGAGCAGACCAGGTCGAATTTCCTGTCACAAAGTGGCTTAAGGTCCATCGCGTCTGCCTGGACGAAGTCGATCGCCAGGCCCAGGCGCTTCGCGCGTTCGGAAGCTGTTTCCAGTTGCCTTTCCGAGATGTCGATGGAAGTGACATGGGCCTTCATGCCCGCCAGAGCGAAGACGGCATGATTGTCCCCGCTGCCGACGACGCATACTTCCTTTCCTTCCAGGTGCCCGACGAAGGATCCGATCAACTCGAAGGCGCCGCCCGCGAATCCCAGTTCGGGTTCCAGCGGACAGCGGCGCCACAGTCCGTCCCGCTCGCGCATTTCAGTCCAGTAACCGGCGGACTTGTCCCAGTGAAGACGATTGGCGTCGTGCATGCGGTTAGTCTGGGCGGGATCCTTGGCGGACATGGTTGCCGGCCTGGTCTGGGAGGTGTCTGTCCTGTGTATATACTCGGGGTTTACAGGGAATCATCATTTTGCCGGTATGACCAATATCCGGTATGACCAATATCCGGTATGATCAATATAGGTTGGGACGCATCGTTGCCGCAAGGGAAGCGCGTAAGAAGACGACCACTTATGAGAACCCGTGCAATCCGGGGTTTTCAGCCTGCCCGCTGGACAAAAAATCCGCTTGACAGGTGGCGCGCGACCATGCCTTGTTAAATGCACATGCAAATTGTGAATTAAACCGTTATCCGCGTCCGGCGGATGCGCAACACGATTCAATTAACTGCTACCGTGGGAGGTAGGTGCCATGGCGAAGTACATGTTTCGTACCAAGTACACGCAAACCGGCCTGCAGGGTCTGCTCAAGGAAGGCGGAACCGGGCGGCGCGCGGCGCTTTCGCAGACGATCGAGGGGATGGGCGGCGCGCTGGAAGGATTCTACTACGCCCTGGGCGACGACGATCTTATTCTAATCGCCGAGGTCCCCGACGAAGCGACCGCGACCGCGATTGCCCTGAACGTGGCCGCGGCAGGCGCGCTCGAAGTCTCCACCACGGTCCTCCTGTCGCCGGAAACGATCGACGAAGCGGTAAACAAGAGCGTGCCGTACAGGCTGCCCGGAGCCTGATCGATTCCGGCCGGACACCTGATCGATCCCGGCCGGACACCGCGGATAAATCGAACGGCCGCAAGTTTTGCTGTTGCCAATCCTTTTAAGTGTCATTATACTGATTGGCAACCCCTGTAGTCTCTAAGGATACCACCTTAAGAATCATATCGCAGTCGTCTCGTGATGACGGGCTTAAGGCCCCGTAATTGAGGCCCGTCTAAGCGGCTATCGTTACCGTTTTTCAGACTGCAGAAAGAAACGCCTCCAAACCCAGCTCATCGTTACAGAAGGGAGTCGGTATGGCTAAATCTCTACGCATTATACCCGAAAAATGCACCGGGTGCATGCAGTGCGAACTGGCATGTTCCTGGGTGCAGACCGGCATGTTTCAACCATCCCGGTCGCTGATTCGCGTGAACATTTTCGATGAGCAGGCCAGCTACGCGCCGTACACCTGTTTCCAGTGCGACGAAGCCTGGTGCATGACGGCCTGCCCCGTTAACGCCATCAGTGTCGACGCGGATACCGGCGCCAAGGTCGTGGGCGATGCCAACTGCGTGGGTTGCGGGTTGTGCACCATTGCCTGTCCTTTCGGCACAGTGTTCTACAATCCCGATACGCAGAAGGCCTTCAAGTGCGATCTGTGCGACGGCAATCCCGCCTGCGCAGTCGCCTGTCCCACCGGCGCGATCGAGTACACCGAGAGCGAATCGGCCGACTGGCTGGGTGGCTGGGCCGAAAAGGTCAATGCTTCCTATCTGCAATCCATCGAGGGAGGGAACGCGGCATGAGCAACGGCGGATGGACAGGCACGATTCTGCGCGTCGATCTGACCACCGGTCGGATCTCCGAAGAGCCCCTCAACATGGATTGGGCCACGTCTTTCGTCGGCGGGCGCGGTCTCGGGGCCAAATACCTCTATGAAGAGATGGACCCGGCGGCGGAAGCGCTGGGCCCGGACAACAAGATGATCTTCGCGACCGGTCCCATGACCGGCACGAACGCATCGACGAGTTCCCGTTACATGGTCATCACCAAGGGGGCGTTGACGAACGCCATTACCACCTCCAACTCCGGCGGGCACTGGGGGCCGGAGCTGAAGTTTGCCGGCTACGACATGCTGATCGTGGAAGGCCGGGCGCCGGTTCCGTCCTACATATCCATTTGTGACGACGACGTCCGGATCTGCTCGGCAGAACACCTGTGGGGCAAGACGGTATGGGAGACGGACGACATCGTCCGGGAAGAGTCGGGACAGCACGACACGGTCGTTACCTGTATTGGTCCGGCTGGCGAAAACCTCGTGCGTTTCGCCGCCATCGTCAATGACCGGCACCGGGCCGCCGGACGATCCGGCGTCGGCGCGGTCATGGGTTCCAAGAACCTCAAAGCCATTGCCGTACGCGGTACCGGGGGCGTACCCATCGCCGATCCGCAGAAGTTCATGTCGGCCATGTGGGAGATGAAGAGCAAGCTGGTCGAGCATCCGGTAACGGGTGAGGGTCTGGCCGCATACGGCACCGCGGTGCTGGTCAATATCATCAATGAGAGCGGCGCACTGCCGACCAACAACCACCAGGTATCCCAGCTCGAAGGCGCGGACAACATCAGCGGGGAGACCCTCGCCGATACGCGGCTGGTGGCCAACAAGGCGTGTTTTGGCTGTACGATAGCCTGCGGGAGGGTGTCGCAGCTTCCGGGCGAGGCGCAGGACAAGTTCACCGTGACCACGCGGCCGCACAACTGGAAGATCGCGGTCGAGGGACCGGAGTACGAGAACGCCTGGGCCATGGGCGCCGATTGCGGCATCGACGATCTGGATGCGCTCATCAAGGCCAATGCCCTTTGCAACGTACTCGGCATGGATCCGATCTCCTTCGGAGCCACCCTGGCCGCAGCCATGGAGTTGTACGAGAACGGCGCGGTCACCGACGAGCAAACCGGCATGGCGCTCAACTTCGGTAACAGCGAAGCGCTGGTCGCCATGGTGGAGAAGGCGGCCTATCGCGAAGGCTTCGGCGACGAACTGGCTGAAGGATCGAAGCGCATGACCGCCAAGTTCAACCATCCGGAGTACTTCATGGGCGTGCGCGGCCAGGAATTCCCAGCCTATGACGCCCGCGCGATCCAGGGTATGGGGCTGGGTTACGCGACCTCGAACCGAGGGGCCTGCCATTTGAAGAGCTACACGGTCGCCCCCGAGATCCTGGGGATTCCGGAGAAGATGGATCCGGCCGTGACGGAAGGCAAAGCGGAGATCACGAAGATATTCCAGGACGCCACCTGCACCGTGGACGCGTCTGGACTCTGCCTGTTCCTGACCTTCGGCGTGGGCCTGGACGAAATACAGCCCCAGCTCGAGGCGGTGACCGGGATTTCCTACACCGTACCCGAACTGATGGAAGTCGGAGAACGCGTCTGGAATATCGAACGCATGTGGAACCAGCGGGCGGGCTTTTCGGGCAAGGACGACACGCTGCCTAAGCGGCTGCTCGAAGACCCGATCCCCGATGGCCCGACCAAGGGCGAAGTAAACCGGCTCGGCGAGATGCTGCCGGAATACTACGAACTCCGCGGTTGGAACGCGGAAGGCGAACCCACCCAGGAGAAGCTGTCGTCGCTGGGATTGACCTAGCGCTTCATCCGGCATGAGCCGGAAGGGTGATCCAAAGGGCGCGGCCCAGCATCACCCGGCTAGCGCCGAGGAACGGAGCCTTCTTCATGATACACGGGTGGGCCGGCCATATCCTGCGCGTTGACCTGACGCGTGGCAACGTAACCAAAGAGCCTCTGAGGCTCGACTGGGCCGAAGAATACATCGGCGGCCGCGGGTTGGCCGCGCGGTACCTCTACGAGGAGATGGACCCCTCGGTCGACGCCCTCGGACCGGACAACAAGCTGATCATGGCCACCGGGCCGCTGACCGGCACCAACGCCTCCTGCGGATCCAGGTACATGGTGGTGACCAAGGGACCGCTGACGGGCGCCATCACGACGTCCAATTCAGGCGGCCACTGGGGTCCGGAACTCAAGTTCGCCGGCTACGACATGGTGATCGTGGAAGGCCGGTCGGACCGTCCGTGCTACCTCCTTGTCGATGATGACCGCGTCGAGATCCGCGACGCCTCCAATGTGTGGGGCAAGGTGGTCTCGGATACCGAGGACGCCATCCGCGACGAGACCGGCATGCCCGAACTACGGGTGGCCGGCATCGGACCGGCGGGCGAGAACCTGGTGCGGTTCGCGTGCATCGTCAACGACAAGCACCGTGCCGCGGGCCGTTCCGGCGTCGGCGCCGTCATGGGGTCCAAGAACCTCAAGGCGATTGCCGTACGCGGCAACCAGGGGGTCCGGGTCGCCCGGCCCCGGGACTACATGTCCGCCATCTGGCCCTACCACGAACACCTGGCCGAAAGCCCCGGCCGGCAAGGCCTTACGGAACTAGGCACAGCGCCTACGGTCGACCTGGTCAACGCCTTCGGCGGGCTGCCGACGCGCAATTTCACGGCCGGACAGTTCGAGGGCACCGAGGCGATCAACGGGGAGAGCATCAAGGATAACTGGCTGGTCGCCAACAAGGCATGCTTCGCCTGCAACATCGCCTGCGGCCGCGTGACCCGGGTTTCCCCCAACGCCGACCAGTACATGGTCAACATGCATCCCCGCAACTGGAAGGTCGCCGGGGAAGGACCCGAATACGAGAACCTCTGGTCGCTCGGGGCCGACTGCGGCGTGGATGACATGGACGCCATCGTCATGGCGAACTACCTGTGCAACGATCTCGGCATGGATCCCATCTCCATGGGCGCCACGCTGGCCGCGGCCATGGAAATGTATGAGCGGGGCCTGCTGAGCGATGGGCAGACGGGCATGGCGCTCCGGTTCGGCGATGGCAAGGCCCTGGTCGCCATGACGGAAGCCACGGGATTCCGGGAGGGTTTCGGCGACGAACTGGCCGAAGGCTCAAAGCGGATGACCGAGAAATTCGAGCATCCGGAGTATTTCATGGGCGTCAAGGGACAGGAATTCCCCGCTTACGATCCACGGGGATTTCAAGGCATGGGCGTGGCCTATGCCACCTGCAACCGCGGCGCCTGTCACCTGAGGGCCTGGACGCCCGGTATCGAGACTACCGGTGAGCACGACCCCCACGGAACCGACGGCAAGTCGGTCTGGGTGGCCGAGGAACAGAACCGGACCACGGCCCACGACGCCACGGGCATCTGCATGTTCACCACGGCGGGCGCGCCGCTGGAAGACCTGATCCCCGTGTTGTCTGCAGCCACCGGCGTAGACTATACCATGGACGACTTCGTGCATATCGGCGAGCGCATCTGGAATATCGAACGGCTGTGGAATCTCAGGGCGGGCCTCACGGCGGCCGATGACACGCTGCCTAAACGACTGATGGAAGAAGCCCACAAGGATGGTCCTTCCGCGGGGGTGACCGTCGATCTCGACGCCATGCTGCCGGACTACTACGCGGCAAGGGGCTGGTCGGCGGACGGACGGCCCACCACGGAGAAACTGATGGAACTGGGACTCGCGTAACGGAACCCAAACCACGGATGACCTGTACTTCGATTTTCGGTACTTTCTCTGAAGGAGCGGATTATGGCTACAGAACACGTGATTATAGGCGGCGGACCGGGCGGGATGAACGCTATCGAAACGATCCGCGGTTACGACGCGGACGCGTCCATTACCCTGATCTCCGATGAGCCGGCCTATTCCCGCATGGCCCTGCCTTACTACATCTCAGGGAATATCCCGGTCGAACAGGTAAATACCGGAGACGACGACTATTTCGCCAGGCTGGGGGTGAAGACCCGCTTCGGGGTCAGCGTGACCGAGGTGAATCCCTACGCGAACATGGTCTCGCTCAGCGACGGCTCCATGGTGCCCTTCGACAACCTGTTGATCGCCACCGGGTCGTCCGCCCAGCAGTTGAACATTCCCGGCGCGGACGGCGACGGGGTCCACAACCTCTGGACCGTAGCGGACGCGGAAAAGACCGTGAGCGCCCTCGGTAGCGATGCCGAGGTGGCTTTCATCGGTGCCGGGTTCATCGGTTTCATCATTCTGAACGCGATGCACAAACGCGGCGCCCGCCTGAAGGTGATCGAGCTTGAAGGGCAGGTGCTGCCCCGCATGCTGGACGCCCAGGGCGCGTCCCTCGTGAACACCTGGCTCGAGTCCCAGGGCGTTGAAGTCCACACCGGCGTAAGCGTGCAGGGAATCGATCACGGCCACGACGGTGTCAAGACCCTGCAGCTTTCCGACGGGTCGTCCACCCGGGCGGACGTGGTCATCGTGGCCACCGGGATCAGGGCCAACATCGGCTTTCTCGAAGGTTCGGGCATCGAGACCAACCAGGGCGTCCTGGTCAACAACCGGTGCCAGTCCAATGTGGCGAACGTGTACGCCGCGGGCGACGTGGCCGAGGGACCGGACCTGTCCACGGGCGGGCAGGCGGTGCACGCCATCCAGCCCACCGCGGTCGACCACGGCCGGATCGCCGGGGCCAACATGGCCGGACAGGACGTGGAATACGGCGGCAGCCTGCTGATCAACATCCTCGACGTGTGCGGGCTCCAATGCGCGAGCTTCGGCAACTGGTCGGGGGACGGCGACGTTACCGAGGTGATCAACGCCAACCGGCCGGTCTACCGCAAGCTGATCTGGGACGGCTCCACGATCACCGGAGCGGTCATCCTCGGACCCGCGGACGACGTGGCCATGCTGAACGACATGGGCATGATCAAGGGGCTGATCCAGGCGAAGACCGACCTGGGCGCCTGGAAGCAGCACATCCAGGCCAATCCGACCGACATCCGGCGGCCCTACGTGGCGACGAGAACCGCGGAGAAGATGCTTGACCTCACCTCACTCGGCAAACCTTCCGAGCATCGGTCGTACCAGCACACGCAGGACGCGGGCAAGGACCGCAGCGCGCACAGCGTCTTCGTGGATTCGACGGGATAGGGGGGTTGAGGGGACTGGGCAGGCGTACGGCGTGAATTGAACCGTCCGGAGTAACGCCGTCCCGCGTCAATTATCTGCAGAAACGCACGTTCAGTGTCACGGACAGGTTGGTTCGTGGCGCTGGACGTGTTTTTGTTTGTGAACGCATGGTCTGTTTCAGATGCACGGCTAGGCATGCGCCAGCATCTTTGCGGCGACTTCCTTCACGATCTTCGCCGCGACGACCGCCGTCAGATTGTGGAAATCCCTCCGCGGATTGACCTCGACGATATCCGCCCCGACGATTCTGCCGTCCAAACGCTGAATCGTGTCGATCACCTGCCGCGGGGAAAGGCCGCCGGGTTCGGGATGAGAGACGCCTGGCGCGTACGCCGGATCCAGACCATCGACGTCCACCGATACGTAAACGGGCGTGTCGAATGCCAATCGTAGATCCCCGGTCAGTTCCCGCATCTCGATCATCTCGACCCCAAACCGTTTGGCCTGCTCCCGCTGATGGCCGTTCGCCGTACGGATACCCACCTGGACGAGCCGGTCCGCCAGGTGATTTTCCATGATCCGCGCGAAGGGAGACGCGTGCGAGCGGGGGTTATCCCCGAAATCGTCGTAGAGATCAGGGTGCGCGTCGAAGTGGAGTATGCTGAGCGTGTCGTACTTGCGCCGGAACCCCTTCACGATCGGCCAGGTGATGGCGTGGTCACCGCCGAGGCAGATGGGCGTGAGCCCATGATCGAGCACCGCTTCGACGGCGTGCCGGATCGCGGCCCAGGCATCGGGGACCTCGCCCAGGTCCAGGTCGCCCGCGTCGAAAAAAACGTCCTCGCCGAGATCGACGCCGGTCTCCGTCCACATGTTGAAGGCATCGGAGAAGAGTTGCGCACGGATCTTTGGTGGCGCTTCTGCCGCGCCACGGAGGAAAGTGGAATTGGCGTCGTCGGGGATGCCCACCAGTGCGAGTTTTTGCCTATCCGATTTTTCCAGGGCCGCTTTGAGCGTTTCGAGGATCATGTATCTATTCGGTTCAGCGAGCGTCGGCGGAACGCGTACGCGTTCGTTCGGCGGAATGCTGCTCGGTTTGGTTGATCTTGACGCTGGCTGCCGATCCCGCGTCAGTTTCCAAAAAGGAAACGCACGTTCAGCGTCACGGACCACTGGTTCATGGCGCTGAAGGTGTTTTTATTCGTGAAGGCAGGGTCCGTCTCGAAATAGGGATGGTATTCATACGTTCCGGTGTGTTCGACGTCGTCCACCCGGGAGTAGGCCATTTTCAGGCCGATGGCGGTACGGTCGCCCAGACTGTAGTCCGCTCCCGCGTACACGTGCCCCGCGAAGACTGTATCGGATAACCTCGTATCCTGCTTGCTGTTGTAGAACGACAGGGGCGGGTCGTAGTGCGTGCCTTCGCCTGAAGGGTCGGTGTATTCTATCGAAAAGAAGATCCTGGTCAGTTCGACGAAGGCGACACCGGTCCCCACCCCCACGTAGGGCGTGATCCGTTGCGGGCCGATGGGCAGATCGTAGTAGGCGTTCAATGAAACCGTTCGTGTAACCTGATCCTCCATGAATTGTCTGCTGACGGCCTGCGCCAGCCCCAGTCCAAGAAATGAACTGGCTCCCGCCGAGGTGCCATCCAGATAGGTTATCTCAAGCGGCGGTCCCTGATCGACGTTGTTTCTCCTATGCGCGAATGAGACCTCGATGCGGGTACGGTCGAACACCCGTCCGACGGCGGCTTCGAAACCGATACCCCGGTCGACGGACGGATCGTAACGCCACCGGTAACCGGGAATCTCCCTTAGAACCAAATCGAAGCAGGCGCTGGTCGGATAGCACGTGGATTCCGTGTTCGAACCCGCCTGGTCGAGGCCGTAAACCAGGTTGCCGCCCAGTCCGCCGGAAACATACCAGCCCGAAGTCCTCCGATCCTGGCCCGATACCTCGGTAACCGGGACGAGGACCAGGCAGATCGTCATTGCCAACGGCACAGCTATTGATTTTTGCAGGTTCATAATCATGTATCCGGGGTATACCTGAAGTGAGAAAATGTTCTCTCTATTCGGACCATTGGATATCTGACCACAAATCGCATTCGTCTTGCGATATTGCCTGAGTCTTTCGTCGGTTGTTCGTCGTGCGGAAGGCGTTATGTAACGGCAAGAATACGGTTCCCTGCCCGATTTTAACGCACAGGTACTTGTATAGTTCCCGGCTATAAACGCAAGCAATCCGGGAGCAATGCCTGTTCCCGCCCGGATCGAACAGGTTACAGGTTCAGCAGGTATGACACCTTGGCGACGATCTGCTGATCCCTCAGGCGCAGGGGCGTTCGTTCGTAGACGCCGAAGGTGCCGTCGGTATCGAGGTCGTCATCGCGGAACTGGTTGAAGGCCAGGAAGAACGAGTGGCCGAAGGGCGACCGGTAGGCGAGGAGGAGGTTCATCGTTACCGTATTCATGTGGTAATCGTCGATCTCCCGCTGCCGGTCCGCGTTCAACTGGACGAAGGAGGAGAACGACAGATTCGGCGTGAAGGCGTAACTCATACGGACACTGGGTATGAGTTGCGTGCGATGATCGTATTCGTCGTCCTCCAGACCCAGGCGATTGCCCCGGTCGACCCGGCTGCGGGTAAGGCCCGGTTCCAGCGCGAAACGGGGATTCGGCTTGATGGACAGTTCACTCGACAGGCTGAGGAGGTCGGCGCCGTAGAACCTGCCGTACCGGACGCTGCCCTGATAGGAGATCTTCCGGCCGCTGTCGGTAAAGAGGAAGAGACTGCCCTGGTTGAAGGAATAGGATCCTTCGGTGAAATGTACGCCGGCTATGCGCGTCGTTCCGCTGAGCGTATCGAAATTCATGTTATATGACGCGGAGATCCACATTCCCCGTTCCAGTTCCAGGAATACATTGGGCTGGAATGACCAGGAATCGGCATCGGAGAAACCCGTGTTCTTGCGGGTCACGTAATTGCTCCTGA
>JAPOOT010000041.1 GCA_026713285.1 Gemmatimonadota bacterium
CGCTGAGCGTATCGAAATTCATGTTATATGACGCGGAGATCCACATTCCCCGTTCCAGTTCCAGGAATACATTGGGCTGGAATGACCAGGAATCGGCATCGGAGAAACCCGTGTTCTTGCGGGTCACGTAATTGCTCCTGAACCCCCCGTTGATCCGCCGGATGCCAAAACGCCGGAGAAAGGTGTTGACCGTCACGCCGCCCCCCATGCGCTGCAGGCCTTCGTCCCGGACCAGGCCGGACTGGGCGATGAAATCCTCGCCGATGTCGAGGTAGGAAATCCCGTACATAAGCCACCGGTTCTGCCACCGCTCGATAATCCGAAAGGTCCAGTCCTGGTTGCTGGTGCTCAGCGTATCGGTCCAGCTTTTGGCGAAAGTAATCTGCCCCCGGTGATTCGTCCCCCGCGAGGCCAGGTTCAGGTCGAATCCCATCACGCGGTTATAGTCGGTCTCGGCGTAACGGGGTATGGCCATCCCGACCCGGTCATCGAACCGGGGATTCGGTTCCTTGAAGGTAGCCATCATGCCGACGCTCGACCGTGACCCGAAGTCCCGTATTACACGTAGGGCTTGCCAGTTGGTCAGCGGTTCCATCTTCTGTTCCCCGTCGTCGTCGTACTGGGTCTCCCGGGTTTGAACGTTCAGGAATCCGATGGTCGTATGCCCGACTTTTCCCGTCAGGCGCATGCCGAGGTCGATGGGGACGGACTGTCCGTCCGGCAACTGTCGTCCGACGCGCCGGCTGAAGAAAAGCTGGGGCGTCAGGTCGCCGCCGCCACGTTGTGGTCCGCGTCGTTGCGGCCGCTGGTTCAAGGTGAAGATATCGCTGCGCTCAAGGAAGAAGGGGCGCTTTTCGGTAAACTGGAATTCGAAGCGGGAAAGGTTCACGACCTCGTCGTCCGCTTCCACCTGGGCAAAATCGGGATTGACGGTCGCATTTAACGTAAGACCCGATGTGACGCTGACCTTAAGGTCGCCACCCAGACTCCGCTGCATACCGTTGTCGAGGTCCGTCGCGGCGATCGGGCGAGCGGGTGTCGGGGCGGATTCGGTAATCCGGGAGGACTGGGCGCCAAGTACGGTAAACGGGGTCGCCTGGACCCGTCCGCCCGGCGTTATATTGTTCAGGGCCGTCAGCCGTCCGCCCTTGCCGAAGCGAAACAGCGCCTGGTCGCCGTCCTTGAGGCTCAGGGGTACCCAGTAGGATTCCTCCCGGCTGCGCTGTATACGTCGTCCAAAATTAATGCCCCAGGTCTGATTCTCACGCTTGGGAAACCGCAGCGTGTGGAAGGGGATGACGTATTCGGCCGACCAACCGTAGTCGTACACCTGGCTGGCCGCATTCCACAACCCGTTCCAGTCGCGGTCGGAGTTGTTACCCTCGGCGCTGACGAAGGAATCGGACCGGGCGCCGTTGGGATTGGTCTGGAATTCGAAGGCTTCGCGATAGTGGTCGAGGGATGCGATAACGACCGTAACCATGTCGTTGGAGAAACTCATCCGGGTGTCCCGTTGCATGTCCGGGGCCATGATGTTCTCCGGATTGGGGTCGAAACAGACGAATCCCACGTACAGGTTCTTGTCGTCGTACAGCACCCTGACTTCTGTAGGATGGGTTGCCGGAGCGCCTTCGACCGGTTCGAGCTGGAAGAAATCGCCGGCGACGTCCGCCTGCTGCCATTCGGCTTCATTCAGGTGACCGTCCACCTCGATCGTCGAAACGGCTCGCTTTGCCTCGAGCATGTAGTTCGAGGGATTGAGGTTTCCGTAATCGAAAGGTGTCTTGGACACGGGCAGCGGAACGCTGAAAGGCCGCGGGTCCGAGGTTCGTTCGGTTTCCTCCGATATCGCCGCCACGGTTTCCGCCATGCTCGATTCAGTCGTGGCCTGGTCGTCCGAAGATTGGGCCACGGCGACGGAATGGTTTAAAAGCAGACCGGCAAAAAGGGATAACAAACCGCCGGTTATCAGGATGGGCGGGCGAAATGACATTCAATCCTCCAGTATCGAACAACGAGTAGGGTTCCCCAGAAACGGACCACAACTTCAATCTAATATTCTACAATTCAGCAACCCTGTTTCTTCAACTGAAGCGCCAGGTGACAACGAAGGGCGCAATATAGGCGTTCATGACCGGGATGTCCAGACAGACCTTCGCGAGTTTACTCTGGCTACCTTGCGCCGGTTGTCCTGTGCCCTTGCACCGGATGTCCTTTACCCTTGCGCCGGTTGTCCTGTGCCCTTGCACCGGATGTCCTTTGCCCTTGCGCCGGTTGTCCTGTGCCTTTGCTCCGGATATCCTGCGCCATGCTGCAGGTTAAAATCGCTTGACGCCGCAAGATGGCTGAACAGATTGTCCGGAAGCGGTAAAGTCGGTCTAAATGTCTGCCGGGGGCCTCCGGACCCGGACACAACCTGAGACGTTGAACGAACCAGAGGTACCATGATGGTCACGTTGGAAGAAATCGAACAGGCCCGTCGGGAACTGCCACCCGAGATCGTATACACGCCCCTCCTCCGGTCTCTATCGGTCTCCGATCAATCGGGCGCGGACGTCTGGTTCAAGGCGGAGAACCTGCAGTTGACCGGATCGTATAAGACGCGAGCAGCATTTACCATCCTGAACCGCCTGTCAGATGTCCAGAAGGAAAGAGGCGCCGCCATTTCGTCTTCCGGCAACTTCGCCACGGCCTTCGCCTGCATGGGAACGCTGCTTGGGATACCGACCGCCATAGTGATGATGGAGAAAACCTCACCGTACAAGATCCGGCGCACCAGGGATTACGGGGGCGAAGCGGTACTGTGCGAGAACCACAACCAGGCCCGGTGGGACACGCTGGACCGGCTGGGCAGGGAACGGGGAATCACCGCGATCAACACGTGGGAGGACGAAAACGTCGTCCGGGGCCACGGCAGCATCGGCGCCGAGATCATGGCGCAGGCACAGGATCTGGACGCGGTCATCGTGCCCGTGAGCAGCGGCGGCCTTATCGGCGGTGTCGCCACGGCCGTGAAGACGCTGAACCCCTCGGTGAAAGTGATCGGGGTGCAACCTGAAGGGTCACAAGCGGTTTATCAATCTTTTCTGAAGAAAGAGATCTGCGAGATGCCGGAACCGAACACGGTGTGCGACTCGCTCGTGGCGCCCCGCCCCGGCAACCTTACCTTCGAACACGTAATGGCCTACGTGGA
>JAPOOT010000040.1 GCA_026713285.1 Gemmatimonadota bacterium
AGGCGACCCCGGCCGTATCGGTCGCGCCGACAGCGACCGTTTCCCGGGGGGCGTTCAACCGGATGTACGGACTCTCGTCCGCGTCGTAGTTCTCCCCTCGCAGACGTCCCGCATGGCAACCCGCAAGGACTACCGCCAGCACAAGGAGCGGCAAGAACCACGATCCCGGCGCGAGCCACGACCCCGGAACGCACCGCGAGACCGGAACGCACCGCGAGACCGGCAGCCGGACCGGACTGCTATCACGAATTACGGTACGTCGCCGATACAGTCGCGTAAACCCGCTCGGCGGACGAAAAAGCTGCCGCGCGCCTTTCAAAACTCCCAATTATCTTCCCTTTGCAACGGGGTAGAAACTCAAGGTCGCGCGCTTCCCCGATCCTTCGTCCGCTATGACCATGGTATTGTCGGAGGCAAAGGTAATGCCCTCGGCCTGTCGATGCCGGCCGGCTTTCAATTCCTTTACGGCAAGGACCGCGCCCTGTGGGGTAATCTCTGCGACGGCGCGCTGGCGTGCCGCCACGACAAAGTAGTTTCCCGTTTCCGGGTGCCGTTCGATGCCCGAGGGCTGGAATCTATTGCGGCCGATACGGCGCGCGAGTGTGGAGGGTTCTATGAGTATCCGGCCGTCTTCGACGAGTCGCCTGGTGTCGAGAGACCAGCGGTATATCGCTATCAGATCCGACTGCCTGCGGTCCCTTGGGTTCTTGCTGACGAGCAACATCGCCCGTTGGTCGGGGTCATAGGCGAGTCCCTCTATCTCATGGTGTTTCCCTACGCCGGTATCATACATACGGTAGGGAACGGTCTCCCCGTCGGCGCCTTCGCCGAACTCGTACAGTCGTCCAGTACTCGAGACAAGGAACAGCCGGCCTTCAACGGCTGCGATGCCTTCGAGGTCGTCGGCGACAAAACCACGCGGACCGCCAAGTTCAAAACTCTTTACGATCGAACCGTCGCGATAGTCGATTTCTACTACCGTGCCCTTTTCGTCATCGTGGGCGAGAAGCCGGTTGCCTTCGAGCATGGCCTGGCCGGAAATCTCGCGCAACCGATTCGGCAGTTTCAATTGTCGCCCCGGCTCGTCGAGATCGTAACTCCCAAGGGCGAGTTGGTTTCCGCGCTTCGCGGCGGTGGTCGACGCCGGCGTGACCAGAACATCGTCTCCGGCGCTCGATTCAGCATCACTCCCGCCGCCCGCCTCGGCGCTCACATCGGAATCGACCGGCGTGCCTTGCATAGCCGAGTCTCCAACCTCAGGGACGCGGCCTGAGGCATCATCACGCCGCGCGTCCGAATCGACCGGCGCGTCCTGCCGCACGAGCTGCGCCACGGCAAAAAACAACATGCTGAAGATCAGAAACGACACCAGCAGTCTGTTACCCGTGAGGCTCATAGACCATATCTCCGGCGCTCATAGACCATATCTCCGACGCTCGAAATCCGCAAATCCGGCGCTCAAATCCGCATCTCCTCAGGGCCCGGGTCGCTCTTCCAGTTCCACTTTCTGGATATGTCCCATGGTGATGCTTTCGAGTGCCGCGGTAAAGGCATCCGGATCCGCCTTTTTCTTGAGCCGAACGTCAAATTCCACAATCGAAGCGTCGCCTTCCCGTTCCACGACTCTCGCGAGCTGCCAGCGTGATGCATAGGTCGGCAGGATTGCTTCGGTGGCATGCTGTGCCGAACCGACGCGCGAAGTGAAAACCCTGAGGCTGGCGTTGAACGGCTTGGGCTTCTTATCCGTCCCTGGATCGCCGGCGCCAATCATCGAAGGCCCATTGTCCAAACGCACCAGCCTGAATCCGTCCAGGACCACGGGCTCCGCGCCCCAGTTCATGCGCCAGACGACAAGCACAACGGCATTGAAAGTCACCGATGCCAGGATGGCCACTGAACCGTACTGGATCCCGGCGGCCAACCCGATGCCGATTACGATGAACATATAGATGGCGTCCATGGTTTCGTTCAACGACGTGCGGAAGCGTACCGCGGCGACGATGCCCGCGATACTGAAGGCGAGGGCGATGCTGTCCTTAACGAGAAATACGACGAGCGCGATGGCAATGGGGACGACGAGGAGGGTCTGGGCAAAGGCCTGGTCGTATTTCTTGCGGGTCCGCGTCCAGCGATAGACCCAGACCACCGGCAGGGTAAAAAGAAAGGAGAACAGCAACGACATCGTCACGGGTATAAACACCTGGGTCAGTCTCGTATCGGGCGCGGCCTGTTCGAAATTCATGGCTGAGAGCGAGCTCGACTCGATTCGCTCGGCCACTTGCAGTTCGAGAAAGATCCCGGGAAGCAGCTCCAACAGGGCCCCGAAAAAAAGGAACGTGGCGAAATAGTAGACCACGAGCCGCACAATTATATGGTCGAGCAGGGAAGTTCCTTTCATAATTCACCTCGGAATCGTGCGATGCGGGCGCGATGAATCCACATGCCTACCACACGAAGCTGAATGTGTTGACGGTGCGTGGATCGGGGTCGGGTCCGCCGGAGTCCAGAGCTTTGTACTGTACTGGCACGGCCGACCAATCTTCGTAGATATTTCCGTCCAGGTAGAAACGCTGCGCCATGCCAGGTTCCATGGAGGCGCCGCCCGACGCGAATAGTTCGTAATAATGCTCAGGCCGGCTCGGGCCGGTTCGATCTACATGCGGCACATACTCCCCGAGACCGTCGCCGTCGACGTCCGTTCGAATCCAGTCGAGCATGAGCAGGCGGTGATAGGTTCGGTCGGCCATCATGGCGCGCACCTCGGCGTTGAATCGCGAGATGATTGCATCGGCGTCCGGAAGCGACCGGCGGACGGCGAGGTGAAGCGATCGCGTGAGCAGCGGCGCCGTACCGAACACCAGCCGAGTTCGCGCTTCGATTCCGTGGTTGCCAAGGAGATACTGGACGACCAGCTCATCCATCAGCGCGTAATCCACCTCGCCGTCGAGGAGCCTGGCGACGCTG
Source organism: Gemmatimonadota bacterium (assembly GCA_026713285.1). Lineage (GTDB taxonomy): Bacteria > JAAXHH01 > JAAXHH01 > JAAXHH01 > JAAXHH01 > JAAXHH01. The sequence goes on from JAPOOT010000040.1 coordinate 2,965, forward strand.
TCCTCATCGCTGTCCGAGCGGACGAAAACCGGTCCGTCCGTCCGTTCGGCCATTTCGGCGTACGCGTGCCCGGAAACCAGGGCGACCCTGGTTCCGGCGAGGCCGGCCAGCGAGGTCGCGGACACGTCGCCGCCCCGCCGTCCGACGAGGATCAACCGGTTCTCGAGATAGGGCAGCGAGTAAACCATCGCACCTTCCCGCGCCTGGTCCGGCCGGCCCTCCTGATCCGTCCAGGCCGCCGCACTTCCATCGAACCCGCCGCTTAGCAGCGCGGAAGAAAGCTCGCCCTCGTCCATGACGACCGTCTGGGCGCCGATTCCCATGCGCTCCAGGGCCAAGTCGACCAGATCGACGGCGAACCGCGGTTTTCCCGGCGCGTCGGCGAAGGGCGGCCACGTCGTCGACACCAGCCGCAACTGCCGGCTCGTCAGCGCGGGATGGTCACCGCGCGCCATGCGCAAAGCGGTTGCAGATGCCGGACCATCCGCGGCGCCCCCTTGCTCAAAGGCTCCTCCGGATGCGCCGTCAAGCTGTGCTTCCTCTTTGGAATCGAATAACGCGAACTCCTCCACGATTACTGCCACGACGAAAAAAACGAAGCTGCAGACCAGAAACCAAACCAGCAGCCTGTTACCCGCTCTGACCATGATCCTTGCTCCTCTTCAACTCCAGATTGCCGGTATGACGCCATACCCCCGTGATTCATAATCACGATGCCCGGCGAATCGGATTTTCTTTTTTTGGCCGCAAGAAGCTGTGAAAGAAGGTTCGTTGGACGTCAAAGAAACGTACGCGTCACTTAAGGATGTCAACAGTAAGATAATGTCTCTGCCGTACTTCGCAAACGGATAATTTAATCCATGAAAATCATGGAAGATGGGAAATGTTATACTGAATTAAATGTTGTAATACCTTGATTATGCACGTATCATCCTTACAACCATTGCGGAGAACAAAATCCAGGGAGTATCCCGGTTTTGCATGCGTCCCGCTTGATCTCACCTTTTATAGCATTATTGTTCTTAGCCGTACTGGTCTCGTGTGGCGGAGGTGGTTCCGGCACGCCGACGTCGCCAGCCGGTCCGCCTGCTCCAACGCCTCCAACACCAACGCCACCAACGCCTCCAACACCAACGCCACCAACACCAACGCCACCAACGCCTCCTCCGGTACAAGCCGTACCGTCCAGTATCCGGATCACACCGGCTGCCGTGACGCTGACTGCCCTGGGTCAGACTGCGCAGCTGACCGCCACGGTTAACGATCAGAACAACAGTCCGATCGCCGGGGCGACGGTGTCCTGGTCATCCGGCAACATGAACGTAGCCAGCGTGAGTTCCGTGGGCCTGGTCCGGGCGGTGGGCAACGGCACGGCTCGGATCACTGCCAGATCGGGTAATGTATCAAACGGGATAACGGCGACCGTATCGGCGCCCGTACCAAACCGGGCCCCGGAAGCAGTGGGCGAGATCGCGCCACAGGTGCTGACCGAGCGCGGCGCATCGGTAGAGTTGGACGTTGCCGGCGCTTTCCGCGATCCGGACGATGACGAGTTGACCTATTCCGCGGAATCCAGCGACGACCAGGTAGCCGCGGCGTCGGCATCCGGCGCATCCGTGATCATCCGTGCCGTGTCAGCCGGCGAAGCGACGGTGACGGTCACGGCGACCGATCCGGACAGCCTGAGCGCCACGCAGTCCATACCCGTCACTGTCATGGAGACGGAGATGAACACCCGGCCGCAGGCGGTGGGCATGATCGCGGACTTGAGGCTGGTGGAGGGCGGACCGGCCGAGGAACTGGACGTGTCCGGTGCGTTTCGCGATCCGGATGGCGACAAGCTGGAATATACGGCTGTATCGAGCGACGACCAGGCGGCCACGGTCGAAGCAATGGAAGAACGGATCACCATCCGGCCCGTATCGGCGGGCAGAGCGACGATTTCGGTCAGCGCGACCGACCCGGACGGTTTGAGCGCCACACAGCACTTCAACGTGACAACGGTCGTTTCAAGTCCCGATCGAAATGCGCTCATTGCGGTATACAACAGAACGGGCGGGCCGGACTGGACAGACCAGGCGAACTGGCTGTCCAACGCCCCGCTCGACGCGTGGCATGGCGTCACGTCTGACGCCGACGGCATGGTCACCCGGCTGGAGTTGAACGGGAACGGTCTCCGGGGACCGCTTCCGGATGAACTCGGGCAACTTGGCGATCTCACGGTGTTGAGCCTCGGCGATAATCAGCTGTCCGGCAGTATTCCACGTTCGATCGGTCGGTTGACCATTTTGGAAGCGTTGAACCTGGAAGAAAACGGGTTAACCGGAACCTTGCCTTCTGAAATCGGTCGCATAGGGAACCTCGAATCACTCAATCTCAGTGGAAACCGGTTGTCCGGCAACATGCCCACGGAGCTTGAACATCTGGACGCGCTCGAGATGCTTGACCTTGGGGAGAACGCGTTTTCCGGACCAATCCCGCCCGAAATCGGACTACTGCAAGCGCTCATCCACCTGGACCTTTCGGCCAATCGATTAACGGGTTCACTGCCGCCGGAAATCGGCCGGCTCAGGAATCTGACCCGGCTCAACGTGGCCTCGAACCTGGAACTTTCCGGACCGCTGCCCGAATCGCTTGTACGTCTCACCCTGGAAAGCCTGCAGGTGAATGGAACCCGGCTCTGCATTCCAACATCCGAGATATTCCAGGACTGGCTGAACGAAATCGCGGACTTGAGCGAAATAGAAGGCTGTCCGGACGAATAACCACTTAGACTGCCGCGATGTTGAGCATCGCCGCGAGGTGCAATCAACCGATGCCCCGAATCGCCAATCCGATGACCCTTTTCGCTAAACCGATGTCTCTAATCGCCAAACTGGGATTCCCGCCGGTCCTTTGCCTGGTGTCCATAATCCTGTTCACCTGCGGGAAAGACAGTCCCACAAACTCCTCCCGGCCAGGAGCAGCCGCTCCCAGAGTCGCAGTCGCGCCCGATAACGCCGCCACCACGCCGAAGTCCAGCCCCACCACGCCGAAGTCCAGCGCGACCACGCC
>JAPOOT010000475.1 GCA_026713285.1 Gemmatimonadota bacterium
TCGCGACGGGTTGGCCGGCGGCAACGATCCGCCCCACGTCCACGGATTCTTCCTGTACGAATCCGTCGAAAGGCGCTGAAACCTCGGTCCTCCCCAATGCGAGATTGGCGTCGGCAAGTCTGGCTTCGTCGCGATCCAGTGCGGCCTGGGCCGCTTTCAAATGTGGTTCTCTAAGCGCGAGCGGGTTCGCACCGTTCGGCGGTGACTCGTCCTCCTGACGGGAGGAGTAAAGCGCGTGCTGCGCACGGGCAATTGAAGCCCGTTCCCGCTCCTGGAGGTACGCCACCTGGCTGGCGGCGACGTTGGCCTCCGCTTCACGCACCCGGTGCCGGTAATCGATGTCTTCGAGCCGGAATAGCGTCTGGCCTGCTGTTATCCTTCCACCGCTCTGGAATCCCGGTTCAACCCAGACGACTTTGCCGCCGACCTGAGGAACGATATCTACCTCCGCGCCTGGGCGGACGGTACCGGATCCGAATACCGGTACGGGGCCGGACCCGGCGGCGACCGGGCCGGTCTGCACGAACGGGGTCTGGGGAGGCAGTTCCGTTCGAGTCGGTTCGGGGGCCAGTTTAATCAACAGGGCGGCCAATGCCACGGAGACTCCGAGAACGCCAACTGTGACTAGAAGACTGGTAAGACGGGACATGCGGATTCACTCCGTTGGAGGGCGAGAGGAAGGGCGCCGGCCTTGCTGATGCTGAAGGAGGCCCTCCCGGTCGGCCGCGGTCCAGGTACCGCCCAGCGCGCGATGGAGTGCCAGACGAGCGTAGCCCAGATCGCGCAATGCCGCCGAGTGTACCGATTGCGTGGCCAACCAGGACTGTTCCGCTGCCAGGAACGCTTCGTATTCTCCCACGCCGGACAGGTATTTTCGCTCCAGCAACGCGGACTGAGCCCGGGTTTCTTCGGTGAGGGACACCAGCAATGCATGGCGCCTGCGACTGGCTTCCAACGCCGTCAGGGCAGTTTCAACTTCGTTTACCGCGGTTACCACGGCATGGCCGTAGGCGGCCGCGGCCTCGTTCAACCTGGCCTCTGCCAGCGCGATGTTGCTTCGAATCCGGGAACCCTGGAATACGGGACCGAGCAGGTTCGCGGTGAGGTTCCGGAACCATTGATCCGGATCGAACCACTCGCTTGAATCCGTGCTTTGAAGTCCGATCGCGCCCTGCAGAGACAGCCTCGGCAACAGATCCGCCCGTCGCGCGCCCACCGAGAACCGTGCCGCTTCCACGCGCTGCATGGCCGCGAGGACGTCGGGACGCTGGACCATGAGATCGGCAGGAATGCCGGAGGGAACGGGATCGAGTACGGGAGATGGACCGGGCGCATCGGAGAGCAAGTGCGACAGGTCGGCCCGGAAGCCACCCATGAGTATCCACAGCCGACCCTCGGCGTCCGCCCGCAGGGCTTCGATCCGCGGCGATTCCGCCTGGGCCTCACGCAGGCTTCGACGGGCGGCGCGCACGCCGCCCAGGTCGGCCAACCCGCTCTCGTATCGGGACTCGGCCAGTGATTCCAGTTGTTCCAGGACGGCCACGATTTCAAGTGCGAACCGCTGCTGCCGGCGCAGATTCACGATTTCCAGGTAGGTTCGTATGGTCTCCGCCAGCACGCCCAGGTTCGCACTCAGATAATCCGCCTCCGTAGCCACCAACTCGGCCGCCGCGGCGCGCGTGTCGTTGCGGTTGCGGCCCCAGAAATCGAGCTCGTAGGCGAATTCGACGCTCAGGGTATAGGTCGTCAGTCCGAGCCTGTCCGGGATATCCACTCCGGCCGCGCTGAGGGCTTCCGGGTCCAGTCCGACTTCCTCGAGCTGCGCGCCTATGCCGGCGTTCGTCGGACCGTCGGATTCGTTCACGTTCACCGTCGGCCGCAGCAGCGGAAACACCGCCGACCCGGCTATGCCTTTCCGCAGCCTGGCCTGATGAACTCTCGCGACCGCCCCGGCCAGGTCGAAATTTGAAGAAAGGGTCTCTGCGATAATCCGTTCAAGGACCGGGTCTTTGAACGATTTCCACCACGCCAGCGGCTGATACGTACCGGAATCCTCCCCGCTCGCAAACGCAACGGGCAACTCCGGTACGGACTCGAGCACGGGTAGATTCCGGTTCGGAGCAAGGGAACATGCCGAGAGGAGAAGGAAAGCAATCAACGGTATTAATCGTCCCATGATACAACTCCAGGATCGGTGCCGTATTCACCATCCCCGTCCCTGCGAATCTCATCATCCGGTGGAGAACGGGTCTCGTGGAAATCAGGGAACATATGTCAGATTCCTAATATATCACATTTATATTAATGTTACATTCTTAAAAGGGTCAAGTTTCAAATGGCGTCCACCAGGTGCTTGTTTTACCGCCCGCGCCGTCGGAGAAACGGGTTTGAATGACATGGACAGACGGGCATTGACAAATATACGCGCATCCGCTAACATTCCCGCGGTCTCCATCCACTGCCAGGGAGAATAAAACCCTCGATGCATCAAGTCTCTTGAATCAGCCGATCCTCACGCTCAGCGATCTCGCGTTCACCTACCGCGGCGCCTCGAAACCGGCCCTCGACCAGATCAGCTACGTTCATCTACGCGGCGAGTTTACCGTCATCGTCGGCGAGACCGGCGCGGGCAAATCCACCCTGTGCCGATGCCTCAATGGACTTATCCCGTCCTTCATAAAGGGCAGGCTTGACGGCAGCCTGCAGGTAGCCGGCCGACGGGAATCCGGCCACCCCCAGGTCTACGAACTGGCAAGAATTGTCGGCCTGGTCTTCCAGGACTTCGAGGCGCAGCTGTTCTCCACCAACGTGGAACTGGAAACGGCTTTCGTCCTCGAGAACTTCGCCGTGGGCCGCGACCGGATGCGAACCCGCGTCGAACAGGCTCTGCGCCGGGTGGGTCTGGCAGGCTTCGAACAACGGGACCCCTCCAGCCTTTCGGGCGGCGAGAAACAGCGGCTGGCCATCGCGTCGGTTCTCGCGGGCAGCCCCGCGCTGGTCGTCATGGATGAACCGACGACCGACCTGGATCCCGTGGGCAAAAGAGACATCTTCCGGCTTGCCCAGGTTCTGCGGAACGAAATCGAGGGGATCATACTGGTCGAGCATGAGACCGAACACGTCCTGAGCGCAGACAGGATCCTGCTGATGCACGAAGGGCGCGTCGTCCTCGAGGGACCGCCCGGCGAGATCCTGGCCGATCCCCGGCGCGTGGAACGGCACGGCGTCCGGCCGCTCCAGACCACCGTGCTCCTGACCATGCTGGGCCTTGAAACCGATGCTTTGACCATACCGGACGCCGTATCCCGGATCATTTCGGCAGGGTGGCGCATAAAGGACGACGCCCAGGAGAGCCTGAACGGCGCACGGCGGCGAGTAACGGGCGAGCCGGTCGTTCAAATCGAGAACCTTGTTTTCAAATACAGGGAATCACCGCCGGCCGTGGACGGCGTCTCTCTGGAAATCAGGGCGGGTGAATTCGTTGCGCTGGTCGGACAGAACGGTTGCGGTAAGACGACGCTCGCCAAGCATCTGAACGGACTCCACGTTCCCACGGCCGGCGTGGTCGGGGTCCTGGGCAAATCCACCACCGAATGGACCCTGCCCGAGCTGGGGCGCCGCGTGGGCTACGTATTCCAGAATCCCGATCACCAGATTTTCGCCAACACCGTGCGGGACGAAGTCGCCTTTGGCGCGCGCAACTACGGCTTTTCGGAAGAGACGGTCAGGGCGAAGGTGGACACGGCCCTGGCGGAAACCGGCCTGTCCGGCCGCGATCTCGAGGACCCTTTCAACCTGACCCGGGGTGAACGGCAGCAACTTGCCGTGGCTTCGGTGCTGGTCACGGATCCCGAGATCCTGGTCCTGGATGAACCGACGACCGGGCTGGACTACCACGGCCAGGACGCCATTCTGAACCTGATCTGGCGGCTCAATGAATCCGGCCGGACCGTGGTCATCATCACTCATTCCATGTGGGTCGTCGCCGAGTATGCCGACCGCTGCGTCATCATGTCGGGCGGCCGCGTCGTCCAGGATGGAGACGTCCGGTCGTGTTTCAGTAATCCCGAGTTGCTCGAATCGCTTTACCTGGAAGCGCCCGAGGCCGTGCGTCTCGGGTATGAATTCGGACTCGTGGCGCGCTCCGCCAGGGAGATCGCGGACTGCCTCGAGCGCCCGGATGGTTAAGCGCTGACCGAAACGGACTGCGGCAGGCCAGTCGGAACGCCTGTCGAACCGCCTTTCGAACCTCGGCGGATCGTTCGGAGCGCCGTGCTGAATCAATCGGACCGCATATGGTACTGTACATACCTTCGGATACCCTGTTGCACCGGCTCCATCCCTCGACCAAAATCGTAGGCCTGGCGCTGTTGCTGATCCTCACGGTGGCGTTCCAGTCGCCCTGGTACCAGTTGGCTATCCTGTCGGGCGTGCTGTTTCTGGCATGGGCGGCCGGCGCGTTCAGAAACCTCCGGCGTATCCTTCCGCTCATGATCACCGTGCTGGTATTCAGCGTCGTCTCCTGGTCGCTGTTCAGACGCGTCGGAGACCCGTTCTGGGCCTTTGGTCCCTTTACCCTTTCCGTGGAGTCCATCCGGTTCGGGTTCGCCATGGGGCTGCGACTCGAGGCCATGCTCGTCTCCGGAATGATCTTCGTATCCTGCACGAAAGTGGAGGAATTCGCCTACGGCTTAAGGAACATCGGGCTGCCTTTCGCCGTGAGTTTCGCGCTGTCCCTTGCCTTTCGGCTCGTCCCCCTGTTTTTTACCCGTATAGCCACGGTCGTCCAGGCCCAGCAGGCCAGGGGACTCGATCTAAAGAGCGGAAACGTGTTGCAGCGGGCCCGCAAGTACGTGCCGCTGCTGGTGCCGATATTCGTCTATGCGATCCGGGATACCGACCTGCTGTCCATGGCGCTCGAATCAAGGGGCTTCGGGATGCGGGGCAAGAGAACGGAATTCCTTTCTTTTCCCTTCCTCTGGCGCGATTATGCCATATTGGGCACACTGCTGATCCTGAACCTTGCGGGCTGGCTGGTTCAGATTCCTTGAGCGATCCATCGCGAGAAGCTACCGGAAAGGAACTCGATGGACAGACGATACAGGGCAGGGGTTATCGGGCGCACCGGCAAGGGCAATTACGGCCATGGCCTGGATACGGTATACCTCGGCATGGATGACGCGGACATCATCGCCGTGGCCGACGACGATCCGGACGGCCTGCGGGAAGCGGGCCGGCGGCTGGGCGTGCAGAACCTGTACACCGACTACAGGGAGATGCTGCGAAACGAGTGGTTCGACATCGTAAGCATCTGTCCCCGATGGCTCGACCAACACGCCGCGATGACCCTGGCCGTCGCGGAAGCGGGCGCGAGCATCTTCCTCGAAAAGCCCATCGCCCGAACGCTGTCCGAAGCCGACGCCATGATAGAAGCCTGCGAGAAGGCGGGTGTGGCGATGGGCATCGCCCATCAGGGCCGCATGCACGCGGCCGCGTGGCGTGCCCGGCAATTGCTGGCCGAAGGCGCAATCGGAGACATACTCCACGTACGGATGAACGGCAAGGAGGACCGCCGCGGCGGCGGGGAGGACCTCATGGTGCTGGGCACCCACCTTTTCGACATGCTCCGGTTTCTCCTGGGCAGAAACCCCGCCTGGGTGCAGGCGTCGGTAACCGTGGACGGCGGCCGTTCCGCGACCCTGGAGGACGCCGTGGAGGGTCCGGAAGAACTGGGGCTGATCGCGGGAGACGCCATCCACGCAATGTACGGTTTCGGGCACGGTGTGACGGCCACTTTCGAAACGCGCCGCAACCAGTCGAGCCATCCTCAACGGTACGGCATGTGGGTTTTCGGGTCGGAGGGCATCATGACCGTCCACGAGTCCTCCCAGCAGATCCGGATCTATGAATCCCCGGTCTGGCATCCGGATGAAGGCGCGGCCACTCGCGACGTCACCGCGGAAGCCCTCGAACTAGCGCCTTCCGCGCAACCCGCCATGGGCGCGCTCCAGGCGGCGGCCAACGTCGCCATCGTCCGCGACGTATTCGAGTCGGTACGGGATGGGCGCAGGCCGGTAAACAGCGGTTATGACGGGCGCTGGGCGCTGGAGATGATACACGGCGTCTACGCCGCCCACCTGACGGGAAGCCGAATTGCCCTGCCGCTGGAAAACCGGGACCACCCGCTGTTGCCGAACCTCATCTAGGCAGGCCTCCGCGCAGGATTCGCCATGAAGATCACCCGTATTCGAATCACGCCGGTCAAGACGCCCGGTCCGGAATCACGCCCTTTCGTCATCCATTCCATTAATCCGATCTACCATTACCCCGACCTCAAGTACGACGCACCGCCGGAGACCAGGCCGAAGCAGCCGGACGGACCCGGATCGCTCGTCATCGAAATCGAAACGGACGAGGGCGTGACCGGCGTGACGCAGAAGGGCTATGGCCTGCCCGGCGTATTTTCCGTCCTTGAAAACGTCCTCGCTCCCCTGCTGATCGGAGAGGACCCCATGCGCACGGACTGGCTGTGGGAAAAAATGCACCGGTACTGCATCTCCCAGGCGCGGGAAGGGATTGCCAGCAGCGCCATCAGCGCCGTCGATACGGCCCTTTGGGACCTGAAGGGACGGTATCTGAACCAGCCGGTATACAACCTGCTCGGAGGGAAGACGAAAGACCGCCTGCGCGCATACGCGAGCCGGCTGTACGTGTACGCCAGCGACCGGGGCGACCCGGACCTGGGCCTCCTTAGGGAAGAGGCGTCGATGTACGTTGAACAGGGCTTTACGGCCGTGAAACAACGGTTCGGATTCAATCAGGACGACGGCGTGGAAGGCATGCGCAAGAACCGTCGGGTGGTCGAGGCACTTCGCGAAACCATCGGGGCGGACGTCGAACAGATGGTGGACTGCTGCCGTTCCTTCACTGCCGATTACGCGATCAGGATGATCCGCATGATAGAGGAATTCGACCTCGCCTGGGTGGAAGAGCCGGTCCACCCCCACGACTGGCCCGGTTACGTGAAGGTACGGCAGGCCGCGTCCATGCCGATATCGGGAGGAGAAAACGAGTTCGGAAAGCACGCCTTCGCACGGTGGCTCGAGATGGGTTGCGCCGACATCTGGCAGCCCGACACGGACCGTTGCGCGGGCATAACGGAAGTACAGAAAATCGTCCATCTTGCCGCGGCGAACGATATTCCGGTCATCGCGCACGGCGGGTGGATGGCCAACTTCCACCTCGCCATGGCCAACATGAACATGCCCTTGGTGGAGTACTTCCCGGACCACGACCAGGATCCGGAAACGCAGATCCTCACCGGACAACCCCGTCCCGAGGACGGATACATCACGCTATCCGATGCGCCGGGCCTGGGATTGGAACTGAACAGGGACTCGCTGAAGCGATTTACCTGGAACGGGTGACAGAAGGGATCGGAATCACAGAAGGGATCGGTATCACAGAAGGGATCGGCATGACCGAGCATCCGAGACAAAGTCCACGCGCTACGGACGATCTATCCGGTGCATCCTGCCGTGACGCGCTGGGCCGCATCGGCCTGCCGGAGTCGGTATCGTCGCTCGCGAATCGCACGTGGGACGTGATCGTGGTGGGCGCCGGGCACAACGGCCTGACCTGCGCGGCCTACCTGGCCCGCGCGGGCAAGCGGGTGCTGGTCCTGGAAGCGCGCGAACGTGTGGGAGGCGCCTGCACGCTCGAGGAAACCTGGCCGGGTTACCGCGTGTCACCCTGCGCCTACCTCGCAGGCCTGTTGCACCCGCTGGTGATCGACGAACTTGAATTCGACCGGTATGGCTATCGCTGGACGCCGGCGGCGGCGGGCATGTTCGTCCCCTTCGAGGATGGAACGAGCGTCCAATTGTGGGAGGACGACGAACGCTGCCGGGAAGAGATCCGCCGACTTTCGCCTCGCGACGTGGAAGGCTTCGAAGCCATGTACGCGCCGATGAAACGCATACGCGAGGCCCTGCGTCCGCCCGGAGAAGACGATTTATGGATCGGGCGCGCGCCGACCCGGGAGCAGATCGAAACGCGCCTTCGAGGTGACCGGGAAGCGATTGATCTGCTCTTTGAATGGTCCATGGTCGAGTACGTCGAGCGATACCTAGAAGACGAAAGGCTGCGCATGGCGTTGATCGGCCAGGGGGTGATCGGGACGAACGCCAGCCCCTTCGAGCCGGGAACCGCATCGGTACACGTTTTTCACAGCACGGGAACCATGGGAGGCATGCCCGGCGTGTGGGGGTACGTGGAAGGCGGCATGGGCATGGTGTCGTTTATATTGTGCGACATTGCCCGGGACGCGGGGGCCGTGGTGGCCGCGGGCGTGCCCGTCGGCCGCATTCTGCCGGGTGAGGGGGTGGAACTGGAGGGCGGCGAACGCCTCCGCGCGCCCGCCGTCGTGTCGAACGCCGATCCCAGAGTGACTTTGCGCCTACTGGGAGACCAGGCCGATGTGACCTGGAAGGCCCGCGTGGAATCCATACCCCAGACCGGCGCGACCGTCAAGATCAACGTGGGCCTGAGCGAATTGCCGGACTTCACCAGCAGGCCCGGCACGGACGAAATTCATCACCGCGGGCAGGTCAATATCCCCTTGACTGCGCAACAGTGGCATGCGAATCACGCTTTGGCGGGGGAGGGGCGGCTGCCCCCGCGCCTATGGGAAGAACTGTATTTTCACACCGCCCACGACGGCAGCGTGGCGCCACCCGGCCGTCAAACCATGAGCATATTCGCCCAGTTCGTCCCTTACGAATTCGCGGTGGGCGACTGGGATACCCGGCGGGACGAAGTGGGCAGGCTGGCGCTGAACACGCTCGGTCGCTTCTGCAGCAACATTCCCGACGCCGTACTGCACATGGACGTCATGGGGCCGCCGGACATCGAGAAGAAGGTGGGGTTGACCGGCGGCCATATCTTCCAGGGCGAGATACTTCCGGCCTTCATGTGGGACAGGCGGCTCAATCCCCGAACCCCGATGCCCGGGGTCTATCTCTGTGGGGCGTGCACCCATCCGGGGGGCAGCGTAATCGCCATCAACGGACGAAACGCCGCGATGGAAGTACTGGGGATGTACGAAGTTTAGGAAACGGGATCAGTAGACCTGGGCGTAATCAGTAGACCTGGGCGTAATCAGTAGACCTGGGCGTAATCAGTAGGCCTGGGCGTAATCAGTAGGCCTGGGCGTAGGCGACCATGCGCTCCGAAGGACCACCGCAATACGCGCAGGCGCCCGAAACGGCATCCCAGTGCATGGGGACGCACCGGATCGTGTTCCGGGTCTCCTCTTTAATCGCGGCTTCGCAAGCCGGATCGCCGCACCAGTGGGCATGGATGAATCCGCCGTCGCCGTTCGCGGCCGTCACAAATGAATCGCGTTCCTGGATCTCCAGGGAACGTGATTCGCGGAAAGTCAGGGCGCGCTGGAACATGTCCCGTTGCACCGTCTCAAGCAAGTCCCCGACCCGGCCTCCCAGAGACTCGAGGGGTACAAACTCCTTTTCGCCCGTGTCCCTGCGTACGACCACGGCCTGGCCGGACGCGATATCCCGCGGACCGAGTTCCACGCGCAGCGGCACGCCCTTCGTTTCCCACTCGGTGAACTTCCAGCCCAGGCCGAACTGCTCGCGGTCGTCGACCTTGACTCGCACGCCTTCCAGCGATTCGAGCAGGCGGTCGACGGCTTCCCGGACGACGGTCTTCTCCTCGTCGGATTTCGCGATGGGAATGACCACGACCTGGTGAGGCGCCAGGCGCGGAGGCAGCACCAGTCCCCTGTCGTCGCCATGGGCCATGATGATCGCGCCGACGGTCCGGGTGCTCATCCCCCAACTCGTCTGGTACACGTATTCTCGCGAACCGTCCCGCGTCTGAAAATCGATATTGAAGGCACGGGAGAAGTTCTGCCCCAGGTTGTGCGACGTGCCCATCTGGAGGGCCTTGCCATCCTTCATCATGCCTTCGATGGCGTAGGTCTGCAGCGCGCCGGGGAATTTCTCGGCGTCGGTTTTCGGACCGTACAGCACCGGAATCGCCATGTAGTCTTCGGCGAAGGAGCGGTATATGTCCAGGATGCGCAGGGTTTCCTCTTCGGCCTCTTCGGCCGTGGCGTGTGCCGTGTGTCCTTCCTGCCAGAGGAATTCCGTCGTGCGCAGGAAGGCCCTGGGACGGAGTTCCCACCGGAAGACGTTGGCCCACTGGTTGATGAGCAGGGGCAGGTCGCGATAGGACTGGATCCACCTGGCGTACATATCCGCTATGATGGTTTCTGAAGTCGGGCGGACCATGAGGTTTTCTTCGAGCTTCTTGCCCCCGCCGTGCGTGACCACGGCGCATTCGGGAGAAAACCCCTCCACGTGTTCGGCTTCTTTCTGGAAGAAACTGTCGGGAATCAACAGGGGGAAATAGGCGTTCACGTGACCGGTGTCCTTGAACATCCGGTCCAGCTCCGCCACCATGTTTTCCCATAGCGCGAATCCGTATGGCCGGATGACCATGCAGCCGCGGGTCGGCGCGTTGTCGGCCAGTTCGGCTTTCGCGATCACTTCATTGTACCAGGCTGAGAAATCGTCCGCCTGCGCGGTCAACTTTTTTGCCATGTTTCCGCTCCGGTATCCTTGAGCTGTCTTACGTTACATGTTGAAACCTGACTTACATTACACGCTGTAGCCTGGCTTACGTTACATGTTGTTGCCCGCGCCGCACCGCTGCCTAAAACCGGTTCGACACGAATCGCCGGGACGGCAAGACTACCCCGATTCCACCTTTTCGTCCGAGGTCATCGCGAGATAGAACCGCCCGATCTCCACTTCGAAATTCCGACCGTCCGCGTCCTGCATTTCATATTCGCCTTCCATGGTGCCCCACTCCGTGTCCAGGGGGCAAAGGCTCTGGTATTCGTGGCTTTCCCCCGGCTCGAACTCGGGCTGCAACCCCACAACGCCCGGGCCTCTGACTTCGCTGCGTTTTCCGTCGGCGTTGATGATGACCCAGTGACGGTTGATCAGTTTCACCCACTGCTCGCTGCCATTGGTGATGACGATACGGTACGCGAACACATACTGGTCCCGCCCCGGATCGGAATGGTCGGGAAGGTAGCCAGGATAAACCTGGACCCGTATGCCATGGGTGATCGTGTCGGAATCCAGTGGTGTCGGCATCGAACCGCTCCGCGGAAATGACCTTGAAAATCGAAGATGTATAAGATAAATACAGGGAGATGAAACGACAAATAAAAACCGAACGCGGAAACCGTTTCATGGTTCAGATTGCGGGCCAAAAACACCTTGACACCACAGGGCCGCATCTCTATTCTGTCCACGTCACAAAACAGCAACCCGCGGGGAAGAATCGGAATGGCCAATCAAGGTCTGGAAGGCGTCGTAGCCGCGCAGTCGGCCATCTGCTTTATCGATGGCCAGCAAGGCAGAATGCTCTACCGGGGCCACGACATTCACGACCTGGCCACCCATTCGAGTTTCGAGGAAACCGCCTACCTGCTTTGGCACGGCATCCTGCCCGGTCCAGGCCGGATGGCGGAACTCGAAGAGCAGCTTCTAGCCTGTAGAACCCTGCCATTCGAAGTCATGGAATTGCTGCGGGCGATACCTCGTGACACGGCGCCCATGGACGTGCTCCGTTCTGCGGTGTCATTCCTTGCCGCGTACGACCCGGACGTGGCGAACCATTCCCGCGAAGCGAACTTGCGCAAAGCTGTCCGCCTGACGGCCCAACTCGCATCCATAACCACGGCCTGGCACCGGATCTCGAACGACGATCCTCCCGTGGATCCGAATCCCGGCCTCGGCCACGCGGCGAATTTCCTTTACATGCTGAGCGGCGCGGAACCGGAACCCGAGCATGCGAGGGCATTTGACGTCGCCATGATCCTGCACGCCGACCATGAGTTGAACGCGTCCACCTTCTCCGCCCGGGTAACCGCGGCCACGCTTTCGGACATGCATTCTGCCGTCACGTCGGCCATCGGCACGCTGAAGGGACCGCTGCACGGAGGCGCCAACAAGGACGTGATGGATATGCTTTACGAGATCCGGGAGATCTCCCGTGCCGCGGATTACGTCAGAGAGAAACTGGCCGCGAGGGGGAAAATCCCCGGTTTCGGTCACCGTGTCTACAAGACGGAAGATCCCCGGGCGACGCACCTGCGACGACTTTCCAAGGACCTGGGCAGGAGTGCGGGCGACCTGAAGTGGTTTGAAATGTCCCGTGTGATCGAGAAAACGATGATGGAAGTGAAGGGCATTGCCTGCAACGTGGACTTCTATTCCGGTTCGGTATACACCACCATGGGCATTCCGGCCGGGTTGTTCACGCCCGTTTTCGCCTGCGGCCGGATTACCGGTTGGACCGCCCATCTCCTCGAACAGTACGCAGATAACCGGATCATCCGTCCCGTGGGAGAGTACACGGGACCGACCGAAGCCCGGTACATACCCATGGATGGGCGCCCCGCCTGAGTAGCGGAACGCCCGATCGGTGACATGTCATATGATACAGGCTTTCCGCGCGCTGGTCTTCGCGACAACCGTCAGTGTATTTGCTTTGCCGGCGTCCGGCCAGTTCAATTTCAACCTGGGCGGCGAAGTGGCCCGCCCCACGTCGGGTCTTGCCAAACTGGTCGAAGAAGACTATGGTTACGGCGCCCATGCCGCCCTGACTTACTGGTTGAGTTACCGTTTCCAGTTCGTCTGCGCGGGCGGCTACATCACATACGGCAGCGAGGCGTTCGCCTCCCGCACCGAATTGGATGACCTGGTCGACCAGGATCTGGACGATATCGTCGACCGGATCGAAGGCAATTACTCCAGCATTCCGGTGACCGCCGGGCTGCGATTCTACCCTCTGGAACGACTCTTCGTGCAGGGCTCTGCCGGCGTGGTGTACAAGAGAACGCGGCTGAAAGGCGACGCAGCCACGAACTCGGAAGAGGGCTTCGCCACAGAAAGAGACCTCATCGTGTCACCGGGGGTCGGGCTACTGATCGGCCGTTTCAGCCTGCAGGCGCAGTACAACGTTTCCAAAGACGACTGGAAGTGGTTGAGCCTGGGGGTGTCGATGATCTTCGGGAAGCTGTAGGACTTCTGCTGTAAAACTCTTTCAGAATGTTGTCCTTGGAAGAAAACTCTAAACTACACATTTGTAGACATCCGATTTTAACAGGCCCTTCCAACTACGGTAATTGCTATGCCTGTCAATAGCGAGCCATCCTTCAACGAAGCACTGGCCCGTGTCCTCCGGTCGAAGAATCCTCGCTGGCGGGACACGCTTGCCGCAGAACAACACCAAACGCTAAAGGGTGGCGGTAGGCCTGACGTAATACTGCGGAATCCGCGCGGTTCGGTGGTTGTCGTCGAGACCGAGTACATTCCAGCCCGTACGGTTGAGAATGAAGCCAAAGATCGCATCGGTCGAGAACTCAGTGATTCAGGCGTGGCAATCGAACAGTGTGTCGCCGTCCGAGTACCTGATTTCCTAAAAACGGTCCCTCAGCACGATCTCGACACCCGGACGGCGGTGGCGACCTATGAATTCTGCCTCTTCAGCGAAACGGACAATGCCGAGGATCCTTTGCGCTGGCCCGAGGAAGGTTGGATCACGGGCGCGATCAACGATCTCGCGCTCCTGATCGAAACCGCGTCGATTTCAGAACGGATCGTCGCCCAAAGCCTGGACATTCTGGAAGATGGGATAAGCGAAACTGCCGTCCAGTTGCGCGACGCCACAGAAGACAGACCAAACGTAAGATCCCGCATTGCTTCAACGCTCCTGCAGGAAGACGGTGTGCAGACCTCGCGAATGGCAGTGGCCATCATTGCAAACGCACTCACTTTTCAAAGCATGCTCGCCGGAGCCTTTCACGTCCAAACGTTCGACGATCTGCGTCAGAACGGAGTCATCCCAAAGTCGGCGGTCTTGCGCGAATGGAAGCGCATACTTGAAATCAACTACTGGCCCATTTTCCACATTGCGAGCGAGGTCCTCAGCCCGATTCCGGATGGCATCTCCGCTCGATTGCTGGAAAAGTTGTCGAATGTGTCGAGCGAGTTAGAAGCACACGGCGTCACGCAGTCACACGACATCTATGGGCGAATGTTCCAGCGGATGATCAGCGACAGGAAGTTCCTTGCGACATTCTATACCTTGCCCGCGTCGGCGACGTTGCTCGCGGAGCTGGCGGTTGAGATGATGGACGTTGAGTGGAGTGATCCTGATGAAGTGACGAAGCTCCGCACCGCAGACTTTGCATGCGGTACGGGTACGTTGATCACGGCGCTCTATCAGGCCATGCTGGGACGCCATCGACGTGCTGGCGGCAACGATGAGGCGATTCACAAGAGCATGATGGAGACTTCTATCTTCGCGGCCGATATCATGCCGGCGGCGACCCATCTGACCACTTCGATGTTGTCCAGTACCCATCCAACAACCCCATTCGAGCAGACCCGTGTCCATCTCTTGCCATACGGCCAGCAGGAGGACGACGTAGGGGCCATTTCCTTCGCGCTGGGCGCGCTCGACCTAATTCGAGCGCAGCATGGTACCGGACTTTTCGAGAACACGGGGATCATGGTACAAAGCGGTACGGAAAGCACGCAGGACGTCATTAGAGAAGCGGGTAAATTGACGGACACATTCCTGCTTCAGCACCACTCGATGGACGTGGTTATCATGAATCCACCCTTTACCCGCCCGACCAACCACGAAGCGACCGATGTCCCTGTACCTTCTTTTGCCGGCCTGGGAAACAATGAGGCAGAGCAGGCAGCCATGTCCCGTCTTCTGAGAGATATCCGGAGGGAAATTGACGATCCCGCCGGTCACGGAAACGCCGGACTCGCGTCCAATTTCCTTGACCTCGCCGACGCCAAGATCCGTCCCGGCGGCTTGCTTGCGCTCGTGATGCCGCTCAGCCTTCTTCAAGGCAACGCGTGGAAGGCAAGCCGCGACCTACTGCAGGCAAAATATGAGGGCGCAGTGGTCGTCAGCCTAGCATCCGTAGTTCGAGACAGTGCGGTATCATTCTCGGCCGATACCGGAATGGGAGAGGTGTTGTTGATCGCACGACGCAGAACCACCCGGGATAACCCGGAGCAGGCAAAAACCGAGTTGACGGCAGATTCGGTAATCTATGTCGCACTGAGAAAGCCGCCGGTGTCCGGATCCGAAGCAACGGGTATCGCTTCGGCAATTCGAGACGCGGTCCGACAGGGCATCTCGCGAATCGCCATTGGCAACGACCAGTACGGTATTCTCACACGAGGTACCTGGGACGAGGGCCATTGTGCGTCAGTGATAAATGCTGAACTCGTAGATACCGTTAGAAACCTGCAAGATGGCAAACTGAAATTGCCTCGAATTCCTCAAGCGTATACGGTTCCGACGACTATGCTGGGCGAGTTGGGAAAGCGGGGCTTGGTTCACCGAGATATCAATGGGATTGAAAGAAAAGCCGTTCAAGGGCAACAGGAGAAACAACTGTACTTCCGTGGACCATTTAAGATCCAACAAATAACGGATGAACCAACATTTCCGGTCCTCTGGAACCACGCTGCGGATCGTGAACGTTACATCGAGGTTCAGCCCGATAAGTGCGGTATTATACGCGAAAACTGTGACGAAAAAGCTTATAGCGTGTGGAAAACGGCATCCAGACTTCACTTTAGCCTTGACTTCCGGCTCAACTCTCAGAGCCTAGCCGCTTGCTTGACACCGAAGGATACGCTGGGTGGCACCGCGTGGCCCAATTTCACGATGGACAACCGTCAAAATGAAACAGCTACTGCACTATGGGCCAATACTACGCTGGGACTGATCCTTTTCTGGTGGGCAGGTACCGTTCAACAGGCTGGGCGAACCCGCCTGACCATCAGCAGGTTGCCCGAACTGCTCGTGCTGGATGTGTGTACGCTGACTGACACGCAGTTGGATCAAGCCGATTGTATCTTTAAAGATTTTGAGAAACGCCCGTTGCTGCCCGCAAACGAGGCCTATCAGGACGAGAACCGCCAGGCACTGGACGAAGCTGTGCTAGTCGGCCTGCTTGGACTGCCTGAATCGATACTCGATCCCCTTGCGGTGCTTCGAAGGCAATGGTGCACCGAACCGACGGTACACGGCGGTAAGAGTACGCGACCCGATTCGGAAATTAAAAGAATCTAAGCTTATATTGACATTTTGCGTCATTCTACGTTAGTTTTTCAGTTTGTACAGCGATGTTCTTGTCTGGTGTTTTTCCGATCCGAATATTCGGGGTACGGAAGGGCAATAGACGGGTACGGGCAGAATCCAGGCGAAGCGGTTTGCGGAACGTATCCATGAAAGCACTGCGAAGATTCTAAATGCTTTAGGCAAATCTCCACTTTTTACTCAGAGGTCACAGTGGAAACGATATTCAACGACTTGTTGGATAAGTGGAAAACTCTCGTTCCAAATTCCACATTGATTTTGTTTATACTTGCAGTAGTTCCAGGAGTGATAATAGTATTTGTGCGATCACGATTTGTTAAAGGGAACATCCTGCCTTACCCCGCAGGATTCCTTACCTATCTGACGGTCTCGACCACATACTGGTTGGTTTTGTTAACTTTAGTTTTTCCTTTAGGGAAGCAATTTTTGGACTATACTGGAATACACTACTCGCCCACTTCGGTTAACGACTTCAATGAAATCATCTGTATCGTTCTTATCCCGATTTCTGTTGGATTGTTTTCTGGTTTGGTATCAAGAAAAGAATTCGTCTACAGGATTATGAGAAAACTAAAACTAAACCCGATACATCCTACTCCAACAGCTTGGGAAGATTGTTTTTCAGATACCGATGAACAGTTTGTATTGGTTAA
>JAPOOT010000039.1 GCA_026713285.1 Gemmatimonadota bacterium
CCCAGGCGGTCGTGCGGTAGTCCGGTCCAGGCGGTCGTAAGAAAGCGCCTTACTCCACCCGGATCGCGTTCGATATGATCCAGAGTCTATGACGCTCGCCGCGCAGCAGGGTTCCGCGCTGTTGGTAGACTTCGGCGTGGTAAACTCCCGGTCCGGGGACCTCCACGAACAGTTCATGGCCTTCGGTCTCGATCAGCGGCAATTCGTTTCTATACAACCTTATGCGTACCGGGCCGGATGATGGCGCAGTTACGTGTATCCGTTCGCCTTCCTGAAAACCGACACTGGACCCCATGGGCGTTCTTATTGCTCCCCTGATGAGTTCGAAGGAAAAGGCCGGCGCAGGTTCGTAGCCTTCCAGCACCAGATAACAGCTCCCGCGCCGGATCGCGTCCACCAGCATCGCCTCGTCGATTTCCGCGTCGCCGGTCAGTTCGGTGTCCGTTATCACGTAGGTCCGTATCAGACCGAACAGACGCTCGTAGGTTGGGAAAGACAGGTGGCGTTCGCCCCAGAGCGGTATGCGCTCGTGGGCATCCACGCTGCCGATCACGGTCACTGGCTGGCGCAGCGCGCGATGCGTCCAGAGCCGGATGGCTTCGTCTGGACGGTCGATGAGGCTGTTGAATACGCCGTCGGGCAGGAACGGCATGAAAACCAATGCCCGCGCCAGTTCCAGCACGCCGTCGTCCCGCCATTCGGAGTCGGCGTTGAGCAGCTCCAATCCGTCCATCTCCTCCAGGGTCCAGTCCGTCCAGGGCCGGCGGCCCGTGGGATGGGCCGCGATGGACAGGCCGCCCGCGTCCGATATTTCCCTGACCAACGCGGGTAATCCCAGCGGTCCCCGCTGATCCACGTCCCGTCCCACACCGAGGGCCAGCAGGTGTCCCGCGCTGGTATTGACTTCCTCGCCGACGATCAGCAGCAGCCCGTCATGGTATCCATGGTGGCCGTCGAACCGGGGCTGCAGCGTATCGTGGTCGGTCAGCACCACGAAATCCAGTCCCGTGCGCTGACCGGCCCGGACGATATCGGCGACCGTGCCGCCCCCGTCGGAGTAGGTGGAATGTACGTGGATTGCGCCCGCGTAGCGCGTACCGGACCGGGATCCGGCGGACGCATCGAGCCCGGCGTCAGGG
The DNA here is from genome assembly GCA_026713285.1 of Gemmatimonadota bacterium. Classification (GTDB taxonomy): domain Bacteria; phylum JAAXHH01; class JAAXHH01; order JAAXHH01; family JAAXHH01; genus JAAXHH01. The sequence goes on from JAPOOT010000039.1 coordinate 1,140, forward strand.
GACAGTGCGGGGCGGGGAGATTCGGCGCGGATGATCAGGAAACCATCCACGATCCAGAGCAGGACACAGGACGCGGCGAGGACTTTCAATGCATTGCGCGGTCTCAGCATGGCATGCCGCCCCGTCTGTTTCCTTCCGTGCATCCGAAACGCGGGAATCGCCGCCGACAGTTTGCCTCAAGGCGGCCGAATCCCATCAAACGGCACTCCAGAACGCGTGTTCCAGGTGCGTTACGCGGGGAGGATCCATCGACAGATCTATTCCGACGACATCGAACCGGCACGGTGTATCGTGCAAGCTTCCATCCTGCAGGAACCGGCGGGCGGCCCGGGCGATATGCCGCTGTTTCCGCGCGTTCACCCAGGACTGAGGATCGCCGAACCGCCGGCCGGTGCCCGCTTTGACTTCCACGAAGACGAGTTCGTCTCCGTCCCGGGTGACGAGGTCGATCTCGCATCGGGAGGCGGGATCCCGGAAGTTCCTGGCCAGTACGGCATGGCCCTTCCGGCACAGGAACGCTTCCGCGATGGACTCGCCGCGTGAACCCCGGGTATGCGTAGATTCTGCCATGGTTTTTTCGGGTCTGATGCCCGGGATGAACGCGGGCCGGTGAACCGTTGTGACAAACCGGGCCGGTGTCCGTTGTAATAAACCGGACCGGTGTCAGGCCGGATCGAAATTGAATCTCTTCCGCAGGAAAGAACGCCGATGCGCGGCCGAGGGACCATGGGCCTCGAGCGCTGCCAGGTGCGCCGCCGTGCCGTAGCCCTTGTGACGGGCGAAACCGTACTCGGGGAATTCCGGATCGCTGGCTACCATGATACGATCCCGGGTCACCTTCGCGATGATGGAGGCGGCCGCGATGGAGATACTGCGCGCGTCGCCTCCCACCACGGTGGTCTGGGGGCCCTGCCAGTCGATCGCGTCGATCCCGTCGATGAGCAGATGACCGGGGGGCGGTACAAGGGCTTCCACGGCTTCCTTCATGGCGAGAAGGTTCGCGCGGCGGATGTTCACGGCGTCTATCTCGGCCGCTTCGATACGGCCGACGCCGATTGCGGCGGCGATGCCCGAGATTTTATCGAAAAGCGCGTCCCGCTTAGCGGGAGAGAGGCGTTTCGAATCGTCCAGGCCCGGAATCATGGCATCGTCCGGCAAAATCACGGCGGCCGCGACCACGGGACCGGCCAGGGCGCCCCTCCCGGCTTCGTCGACTCCGGCCGCGCGTCTGACGCCGCGGCCGAGGAGGGATCGTTCGAGGACGGCCATTGCCCGGAGTCTTTCCCGCTCCGCGTCGGCCGACGCCACGCTCAATTGCGTCGTTCGGCGATCCGCGCGGCCTTGCCCCTCAGCTTCCTCAGGTAGTAGATCCGGGATCTCCTTACTTTGCCCCGGCGCAACACCTGGATCTTGCCGATCGATGGCGAATGCAGCGGGAAGATCCGCTCGACGCCGATGCCCTGTGAAATCTTGCGGACGGTAATCGTCTCGCCAATGCCGTGGCCGGACTGCTGGATAACCACGCCCTGGTACAGCTGTACGCGTTCCTTGTCGCCTTCGCGGACTTTGACCTCCACCCGAATGGTATCTCCCGAACGGAATTCGGGCAGGTCGGTCCGTAACTGGTCCTGGGTGATCGTATCTAGTGCTTCCATGGTTCTGCTCGCGTCCTTTCGAACGATCACGGGTGGTGCTATCCGTTCTCGTTCCGTTGAAGTGTCTCCAGATAGGTCCTGTCCTCTCCGGTCAATTCCACGGTCTTCAGCAATTCGGGCCGTTGCTGAAAGGTCTTCTTCAGTGCGTCTTGCCGCTCCCATTTTTCGATGCGCTCGTGGTGCCCGGAAAGCAGCACCGGGGGTACGCACCGGTCATGGAATCGCTCCGGCCGCGTGTACACGGCGTTGCCAAGCAGTCCATCGTAGTGAGAATCCGTGACCGCGGACGCCATTTCACCCAGGGTCCCGGGAAGGAGACGGATCACGGCGTCCGCTATCATCATGGCCGGGATTTCACCGCCGGTGACGACGAAATCACCCACGGAATATTCATCGGCTTCCAGTCCCGTGGCCACGCGTTCGTCTACACCCTTGTAGTGTCCGCAGATGAGGACGAGTTGATCCATTTCCGCGAAGGCCTTTGCGGTTTCCTGCAAGAACGGTCTGCCCCTGGCCGACAACAGTACGGTACGGGACCGGTCCGCCGTGGACGCCCCGTCCACCTGCCTTCGAATGTGACGTACGCCCCGGAATATGGGTTCCGGCTTGAGCACCATGCCCGGGCTTCCGCCGTATGCGTAGTCATCGATGGTCTTGTGGCGGTCCGAGGTAAATGCTCGCAGGTCGTGGATGAAGACATCCACCAGGTCCCGTCTGCATGCCCGGCCCGCGATACTCTCCCCAAAGGGTCCCGCGAATACACCCGGAAAGGCCGTAAGTATGTCGATTCTCATGGTCTGTTCCGTTACGAGATCAGTCCAGGTATCTTGCGTATGACGATCCTGGAACCCCCGGGATCGAACTCCACCACGATATCCCGGACCGCCGGGATCATCGCTTCTCCGGCCGGCGTGTCCACAACGAACACGTCGTTGGCGGGCATGGAAAGTACCTCGCGGATGACACCGATCTCTTCTCCCTCGTCGGAAACGACCGTGCAGCCCTCGAGTTCGAAGACGTAATACACGTCCCGGGGCAACGGGGCGACGGCTTCTTCGGGCACCTGGATGTACGCTCCGCGAAGCCGTTGCGCGTTCTCCGTCGTATCGATCCCGAGGAACTTCATCAGCCAGCCGTTCCCGTCCCGGCTGCAACGTTCGATCTCCAGCGTTTCCCGCTCGCCGTCCTTCCGTTCCACGCCGATCCGGTCCAGATTCTCGAACCGGCCCGGAGCGTCCGTCAATCCTTCCACCCGTACGTAGCCCCTGAGTCCATGGGGTTTTCGGATGAACCCGATATCGATCCAGTCAGCGCTCACATACGCCCCGCCCCGGCCAGCCGGCGCCGGTTACGCGTCGGTTCACTCCGCCGCTTCGGTCGCAGCCGCTTCGGTCGCAGCCGCTTCGGTCGCAGCCGGTTCTATGCCGCGCCATTTCGCCATCGCGCCGCTCTTAACGAGAAGAGACCGCACGGTGTCGCTCGGCTGGGCGCCGCGGTTGAGCCAATCGACGGCCTTGTCCACGTCCATCTCCAGCTGTTCGGGCGAAATGGGGTTGTAGTAGCCCAGGATATCGATATACTTCCCACCCAGGCGGGTCCGGTTGTCCGCTACGACAATCCGGTAAAACGGTCTTTTCTTGGCTCCCGTGCGCCGAAGCCTTATGGCCACTGGCATATTTCGCTCCTTTGCTACCTGAACGGCAGCATCCTTTGACCGAGCTGCTCGAGCGCGCCCGGCCGGTTTAACTGCTTCATCATCTTTTGCATCATATTGTACTGTTTCAGTAACTGATTCACCTCCTGCACGCTCGTTCCGCTTCCCCGTGCGATCCGGCGGCGCCTGCTGCCGTTGATCACCACGGGGCGCGCCCTTTCATGTTTGGTCATGGAACTCAGTATGGCGTCCATGCGAACGAGCGCTTTCTCATCCATGTCCATGCCCTTCAACGCCTTCCTGTTAAAACCGGGCATCATCTCCACCAGTTCCTGCATGGAACCCATTTTCCCCAGTTGCTGGAGTTGCGACCGGAAATCCTCGAGATTGAATGTCTGCTTGCGTAGCTTCGTTTCGAGCTTTCGGGCTTCCTCCACGTCTATCGTGGCCTGCGCCCGTTCGACCAGGGAGACCACGTCGCCCATTCCGAGGATCCGGGAAGCCATCCGTTCGGGATGGAACACTTCCAGGGCTTCCAGTTTCTCGCCGACGCCCACGAACTTGATGGGCTTTCGGGTAATCTGCCGTATGGACAGCGCCGCTCCGCCCCGGGCGTCCCCGTCCATTTTCGTCAGGATGCAGCCGTCGATGTCGAGGCGCCGATCGAAGGCCTCGGCCACGTTGACCGCGTCCTGGCCCGTCATCCCGTCCACGACAAGCAGAATCTCGTGAGGATGGACCGCCCCGCGAATCCCGCTCAGTTCTTCCATCATTTCTTCATCGACGTGCAGGCGGCCCGCCGTGTCCAGCATGACGACGTCGCAGTCTTCCTGGCCGGCGCGGTCCACGGCGACCCTGCAGATCGTTTCGGGTGAACGGCCGTCCCCGAGGGAAACGACCGGAACGCCCAGTTGTTCGCCCAGCACCTGCAACTGCTTCACCGCCGCGGGCCGGTAGACGTCCGCCGCGGCCAGCATGGGACGGCGGCCCGCATCGAGGAAGAATCGGGCCAGCTTCCCCGTGGCCGTCGTCTTGCCGGATCCCTGCAGGCCGACAAGCATGACGATGGTCGGGGAAGTTTCCGCGAAGGCGATCTCGGCGGCTTCCTCGCCCATCAGCGATATCAGCTCACGGTGGACGACGCCCACCATCTGCTGTCCCGGGGACAGGTTTTTCAACACGCCCTGCCCCAGCGCCTTTTCCTTGACCGTATCGATGAACGAACGGGCGACCTTGAAATTCACATCGGCTTCCAGCAAGGCGCGGCGCACCTGCCGGAGACTGTCGTCGATGTTCTTTTCCGTCAGCTTGCCCTGGCCACGGAGGTTCCTGACGATTACTTCCATGCGGCCGGTCAATTCTTCAAACACGATAGGCTCCAGTACGGTCAGCCGGCTCGTCTGAGCCGCGCCGCGAAACTCCCGTCTACGCCGTGTACAGACGGCAGCGTGGCGATCCTGCCCACGCCGTCCGTGACCCGGGCCAGTCCCTCCGGCCAGTCTTCGGGGCCGTCCGCCCGAAACCCTGGATGCCTGTCGCAGAACGCGGCGACGACCTCTTCATTCTCGTCGGGCTCGATGGTGCACGTACTGTACACCAGGACGCCGCCGGGTTTCACCAGTCCGGCGCCTCGTTCCAGCAGCGCCAGCTGTTCTCCGCGGAGCCGGTCTATGTCCTCCGCCGTTCGCCGCCACCGCAGGTCGGGCCGGCGCGCAATGGTACCGAGTCCGGAACAGGGGGCGTCGACCAGGACCCGATCGGCTTTCACATCCAAACCGGGCGACCGGCCGTCCATGGCGACAAGACGCACCTGCCCCAACCCCATTCGCCGCCGGTGTTCCTCCACCCGTCTGAGTCGATGCGTTGACGAATCGCAGGCGATCACCCTTCCGCCCGCGCCGACAATTTGGGCAATATATGTTGTTTTTCCGCCCGGAGCGCAACATAAATCGACAACGGTTTCGCCGGTCTTCGGGGCGAGGAGCCTCACCGCGAGGCCCGCGCTCTCGTCCTGGACCTGGAACAGACCCGCCTCGTGAGCGGGCAGTCTGCCAAGGTCGCCCGCATGGCGAATGGACATGAAATCGGGGAGCCAGCGACCGGGCTCGACGTGGATTCCCTGGTCTTTCAGCGTCTCGGCGAGGTCCGGCGCCGCGACCCGCAGCGCGTTGACCCGTATGGTCAGCGGCGGAGGCCGGTTCCCGGCCTCCATGAGGGCTGCGGCGGGATCCACGCCGTACCGATCGATCCACCGCTTCGACAGCCAAGCCGGATAGGAATGGGTTACGCCGAGCTCCGTGACGGGATCTTCCCCGCGCGCGGGCCGCGACAGTTGGTCGCGCTGCCGCACGGCAGTCCGCAGGACCGCATTGGTCAGGCGGACGGTACCCTGATGTCCGTACCGCCTGGCGAGTTCCACGGACGTATGGGTGGCGGCGGCGTCGGGGACCCGGTCCATCAGCATCAACTGGTACAGGCCCATGCGGAGGATCAGGCGGATCCACGGCGTCAGCGACTCCGGTTTTCCACGCAACAGCTGGCCGAGCATCCAGTCAAGACGGCGGCGCCAGCGGATGACGCCGTACACCAATTCGGTGGCGAAGGCCTTGTCGCGGTCAGGGAACGCGTGCCGCTGAAAGAGGGCATTGAGGGCATCACGGGGCAGGATGTCCCGGCTTTCGGCGCGATGCAGCGCCTGCAGTGCGATCTCACGCACAGGAGGTGCGTTCCCTTCGCCTTCGGCCGCCGAATCTTCGTGAAGTCGATCCATGGTCCCGTCAACCCGGCCGCGGATCGCGTCCGCCGAACAGGTCACCCGCCGCGGGCCGGTATCCCCGCACGAATTCCGCCCCCTCGATCCGGCCGCGACCTTCGGGTTGTACCCTGTCCAGCCTCAACCCGCCTTCTCCGGTCTGAACCACGATACCCCGGCGTTCGTCGGCGTAGACGATCCTTCCCGGCTCCAGTCCGCCTGTCCCATCCAGGGACACGGTCCGGCTGGTCAGGATCCGGAGGAACTTCCCGCGCCAGGTGGTGAAGGCCATGGGATACGGGTTCAGCCCCCGCACCCGGTTATGTATGGCCCGGGCCGGAAGCCGCCAGTCTATACGGCCGTCCTCCCGGGATATCCTGGGTGCAGGCGATGCTTCGCCCTGCTGCGGCCGCGGCCGGATGCCGCCGGCCGCCACCAGGTCCACCGTACGCAGCAGCAGGTCGGCGCCTGTATGAGACAGGCGGTCGTGCAGCTCGCCGGCGGTTTCTTCCGGGCCGATCGGCACGGTCTCCTGGCAGAGGATGTCCCCCGCGTCCACCCGCTTTTCGATCAGGATGGTGGTAACGCCTGTAACCTCGTCTCCGCTCATCACCGCCCACTGTATAGGCGCCGCGCCGCGGTGCCTGGGAAGGAGGGAAGGATGCAGGTTGACCGCGCCTCCCGGGGGTATCTCCAGCAGTGCGGCCGGCAGGATGCGAAAGGCCACGACCACGAACAGATCGGCCTTCAGGGCCCGGAGGGCGTCCAGGAAACGCGGGTCGCGCAGCTTTTCCGGCTGCCAGAGGGGAATACCGTGTCGCAGGGCCGCGTCCTTTACCGGGGAAGAACCGGTCTTCAACCCGCGGCCCCGTGGCCGGTCGGGTCCGGTGACGATCCCGGCCACGTCGTGTTCCGTACGCCCGATCAGCGCTTCCAGGCTCGGCACGGCGAATTCGGGCGTTCCCATGTAGACCACGCGCATATCAGCCCGCCTGGCTGCTCGCCTTGAGTTTCTTCAATCGGGTACGGAGGAACTGAAGCCGGAACTTGCTGAGGTAATCGATGAAAAGTGTGCCTTCCAGGTGGTCTAACTCGTGGATCAGGACCCGTGCCAGCAACCCGCTGCCCTCGATCTCCAGGGGCCGTCCGTCCAGGTCGGTCGCCTCGACGCGCACGACCTCGGGCCGGGTCACCTTTTCGAACAGGTCCGGAAAACTCAGGCATCCCTCGTCGCCCGTCTGCGCGCCCTCCTGCTTGACGACACGCGGATTCACCAGCGCCAGGTGGGCCGGATCTCCATCCAGAGACGGCCCCCTGCGGTCCAGGAAGAGTTCCGGACTGATCACCCCGAGGTTGACCACGTACAGGCGAACGGTCTCACCGACTTGCGGAGCGGCGAGACCGATACCCTCCGCCTCGATCATGGTGTCGATCATGTCCTCCGCGAGGCGGCGCAGCGCCGCGGTCGTTTCCTCCACAGGCCGCGATTTTTCCCGCAGGATCGGATCGCCGTATATGCGTATGGATCTGACCGCCATGGCCGCCGCCTATTCTTCTTTGTTGCCCTTCTTGCTGCTGATCAGGCGGGAAATCGCGCTGCGCTGCAGATCGACCCGGACGTCATCGGCGATGCGCACCGTAACCACGTCAGATTTGAGTCCGGTTATGACGCCGATGATCCCGCCCTGCGTCACCACCTTGTCCCCGTTCTGCAGACTGTCCAGCATGGCCTGCTGTTCCCGCTGTCTCTTCTGCTGCGGCCGGATCAGCAACAGGTAGATGATGGCGAACATCAACAGGATCGGGATCATGGAGATCAGGAACCCCGGTCCGGAGGCATCTCCTCCACCGCCGCCGGGACCCATGGCAAAGGCATCTTGTATCACTGAGCACGCTCCTTTCTTTCTTTTTCACTGTGGTACGCGGTTAAAAACGAACTTCGCCACGCGCCGAAACGCCCTTCCAGAACGGCCTCTCCCATTTCGGAGGCCAGGCCGACGTAGAAGTGGATGTTGTGCAGGGTCCCCATTCTCGGACCCAGGATTTCACCGGCGCGGTACAGGTGCCGGATGTACGATCTGCTGAAAGTCCGGCAGGCGTAGCAGGAACAGGATGGGTCGATCGGTCCGGCATCATCCCGGAAACGGGCATTGTAGATATTGATGCGGCCGCGGCGGGTATAAAGCGCGCCGTTTCGTCCTTCGCGGGTGGGAATCACACAGTCGAACATGTCGATCCCCCGTCCCACCGCGTCGACCAAATCATCCGGCGTCCCTGCGCCCATCAGATAACGGGGCCGGTCTCCCGGCAGGTGTTCTACCGTGGCGTCGATCAGTTCCCCCATGGTCGACTTCGGCTCACCGATCGACATGCCGCCGATGGCGTAGGCGTCGAATTCCTGGTCGACCAGCGATCGCGCGCAATCGACCCGGAGGTCCACGTACACGCTGCCCTGCACGATGCCGAACAGCGCCTGTGCATGGGCTCTCTCTCCCTCCAGTTCATCGAAACGCTTCCGGGAACGGGCCGCCCATCGCACCGTCAGGGCGGCGGAGTCCTTCGCGTACCGGTAATCGCAGGGATAGGGCGGACACTCGTCGAGCGGCGCGATGATATCGGCGCCGAGCGCGGTCTCCACATCCATGACGAGCTCCGGCGTGAACAAGTGCCGCGCGCCGTCGATGTGGGACTGGAACGTCACCCCTTCTTCTCCGATCGACTTTAGATCGGACAGGCTGAAGACCTGGTAGCCTCCGCTGTCCGTCAACAGGGGGCGCCGCCAGTTCATGAAGCCATGCAGCCCGCCCATTGCCCGGATCAATTCATGTCCCGGCCGGAGAAACAGGTGGTATGTGTTGCCCAGGATGATCTGCGCGCCGGCGGCTTCGAGTTCCTCCGGCGTAAGCGTCTTCACCGTCGCCTGGGTTCCCACGGGCATGAACACCGGCGTGCGGATATCGCCGTGGGCGGTCTTCATGCGGCCGGCCCGCGCGTTGGAAGCCGGGTCCAGGGCGAGCAGGTTAAATTCCAGCGACGCCATACCGGGAGACCCGTAGTCCTCCTGTGGAGAAATCCATGGTTATTCCAGTGATTTGATGGGGCCCTCGCCGCGGCCCAGGATAAACTGCTGAACCAGCGGGTCGTCGCTGTTCCTGATCTCATCCGGGGTGCCCACTGCGTGTATCACCCCGTCATGCAGCATGGCGATGCGGTCCGCGACCTTGTACGCGCTGATCATGTCGTGGGTCACCGCGATCGCCGTCACCGACAGCCGCCGGTTCATGTCGAGGATCAGGTCGTTTATGATGTCCGCCATGATCGGATCCAGGCCCGTGGTGGGTTCGTCGTACAGGATGTACTCCGGATTCATGGCGATCGCCCGGGCGAGTCCCACTCTCTTACGCATGCCGCCCGAAAGTTCAGCGGGTTTCTGGTCCTCCACGTCGGACAGTCCGACCATCTGGAGGCAGGTCCGCACCCGTTCGCCGATCTCCGTTTCGGTCCGGTCGGTGTGAACCTTCAGGGCGATCCCCACATTCTCCCCCACGGTCATCGAATCGAACAGGGCGCCGCCCTGGAACAGGAAACCGAACCGTTTCCTGATTTCGTCCAGCTCGTGCCTGTTCAAACGGGTTACGTCCCTTCCGTCCACCAGGAG
>JAPOOT010000397.1 GCA_026713285.1 Gemmatimonadota bacterium
CGTCATGATCACGGAAGGGTTGAACTTCTTCCGTGTCCGGCTTCCCAGGGAACTCGCCGGCAGGACCATCGCCGATTCACAGATCTATCAGGAGACGGGCTGTTACATCACGGCCGTTTTCACCGGCAAGGAAAGTATCGTGAGTCCCCCTCCGTCGATGAAACTGACCACCGGGTGCGAGATCCTTCTAATCGGGACGATCGAAGCGGAAAACAGGTACCTGGAGCGCTACGGAAAGCAAACGTAGGGCATTAAACCGCTGAGTAAGCGAAGGAACGCGGCACGCGCTGGAAGCGGCTCAGCACTAAGCGAGACCGGATTGCTGTTTCGCCTCGGCAACCCGTTCCCGGAGGACCGCCTTCACCAGGTCCAGTTCGACGGCCAGCGCCGTCCATGCCTCCTCCGCCCCGGCAAAATCCCCGTCTTTGCCCATCTTTTCAAGTCGCTGTGCAGCGGACACGGCAGCCTGTGCCTTGAATATCCCGGCTGAACCTTTCAATGTATGGGCATGCCGTCTCAGGTCTGCGCCATTCCTGGCATCGAGCGCTTCACGAATACCGGCCTCAAGCCCCGGGCATTCGGTCAGAAAAAGCTCGGCCAGTTCCGTTGCCACCTGCTCGTCACCGCCAAATTGCGCAACGGCCATTACCCAGTCGATCGATGCCGGTTCCCCCGGCAGCGCAGAAGGCGCGGCTTCCACAACGGTAGGCAGGGCCTCACCCACGGTAGGCAGGGCCTCACCCTGTGCCGCCGGGGAAGCGGAATCACCGGATTCTTCCCTGGTCCCAACCGGTACGCTATCCACCACGGAGTAGAGCAGTTGGGCCTGAATGGGTTTCGACAGGTAATCGTCCATCCCGGCTTCCAGGCACCGTTCACGGTCTCCGCGCATGGCATGGGCCGTCATCGCGATGATGGGGGTGCGGGCGTCTCCGGTTTCCAGGCCGCGAATCGTTCGGGTCGCTTCCAGGCCATCCATCTCGGGCATCTGCACGTCCATCAGGATCAGGTCGAAGGCACCGGTCTTGTACGCTTCGACCGCTTCCCTGCCATTCTTCACCACGGTGACCGCGTGGCCCCTGGACTCCAGCATGAGCACCGCGACGCGCTGGTTCACGATCCCGTCCTCGGCCAGGAGGATACGGCGGGGAACGAGCCCTTCGACCGTGCCGTCGGCGCGTTCCTCCTTTGAGGGTTCGCGCGTGCCCGCCACGGTATCCATGATGGCGTTCAGCAGGTCGGACTGCTTGACCGGCTTGCTGACCGCACAGGCGATTCCGAAAGTCCTGCCGTTATCCGGATCCTCCCTCTGACCGGCGGAGACGAGCAGGATGACGCCGGGCCTCCGGCCATCTGCGCACTGGTTTATTTCCCGGACAAGCCCGTATTCCTCCATTTCCGGCATGGTTTCGTCCAGGAGGACCAGTTGGATGGCATCGCCATCATCACCGGAAAGGGCGGCCAGGGCTTCCACGCCGGTGCCGGCTTCCGTCGGTTGCATGGACCATTCGGTCAGCATGTCGACCAGGAACCGCCGGTTGGTGGAATGGTCGTCGACCACGAGCACCCGCAGGCCGGACAGCGGCTCGGCGTCCAACACGGCATTCTTTTCCGCGTCGAGCTGTTTCTTCATGCCGAAGGTAAAATGAAACGTGCTGCCCCGCTCCACCTCGCTTTCGACCCATATGCGGCCGTCCATCATGGATGTCAGCTGCGCGCAGATGGCCAGCCCCAACCCCGTGCCTCCGTATTTCCGAGACATGGAACTGTCCGCCTGGCTGAATACGTCGAAGATCAGTTGCCGCTTGTCCTCCGGGATGCCAATTCCGGTGTCCGCCACCGAGCAGATCAGCGACACGGCTTCTTCCGTTTCCGATTCCAGCCCCATGGTCAGGACCACTTCTCCCGAGTCCGTGAACTTGATGGCGTTCCCGACCAGGTTGATCACGATCTGGCTCAAACGGCCCGGGTCGCCCACGAGGTGATCGGGGACGTCCGGCGATACCTGGTAGGCCAGTTCGAGGCCCTTTTCCGACGCGGGGATCGACATGGCCTGCACCGTATTGGCGATGCGCTCCCGCAGTTCGAAGGGGATCGATTCGAGCTCCAGCCGGCCCGCCTCGATCTTCGAGAAGTCCAGGATATCGTTCAACAGGCCCTGTAGCGATTCCGTGGACTGATCGATCAACCGCATGAATTCCCGTTGCCTGGACGACAGGTCGCTATTCAGCATCAACTGGGTCATGCCGGTGATCCCGTTGATAGGCGTGCGGATCTCGTGACTCATGTTGGCGAGAAACTCGCTTTTGGCCCTGCTGGCTTCCTCGGCCGACTCCTTGGCTTCCTGGAGTTCCTGTTGAAACAGCACCATGTCGTGGGCCGTCTGTTCCAGGAGGGCGTTCTGGCGATGCAGTTCGTGGGCGATCCGCGTGCGTTCCGCGTCGATCTGCCCGATCGAACGGGCGTTCCACCAGATCAGGATGTTGAAGGCGATCACGTTGCAGACCACGAAGATCGAATGGCCGAATTCCACCCCGTAGAATCCCGCTCTTTCTCCCTGGAACTGGAGCCAGCCCAGGATGATGGGAATGAGGAAGGCCGCGGGCAGCAGGCGGCGGGCCATAATTCCGCCGGCCGTTGCGCTGACCAGCGTGGCCGCCGGTTCACGGCGGGGACGCGCGCAGAATATGCCGACGCACAGGACGCCGAAGCCCAGCGCGGTATTCAGGCTGATGGGGATCACGCCGGAAACCCGGTACAACACCATCGTGCTGTATATCGCGCCGGCCAGAGAAAGGAGGGCGATGATCCCGGCGTTCATGACGCAGACGTGGGACAGCCAGTGTCTCGGGCCGCGCAGGTCGAGGAGCAGGAGCGCCAGGCCCACGAGCATGAAGGTGAAGGCGGTGTGCGGGGTCATGCGGCTGCCGCCCAGGGACGCCGTGAACAGCCACTCGTCGATGCCCCTGCCGCCGATGTCCAGGCCGAAGAGCTTGGCGGCGCCGAGGGCCATGAGCAGCCCCGCCCCGGCGAAACCCGCCCACCTCCGCCGCAAAGGGGCGTTTCTCGGCAGCAGGACGCAAAGCGTTAATCCCGCCAGCAGGAAGGCGGCGGCGGTGAGCGGGTTCATGGGAACCCGGCCGGGGTTGATCAGGCCCCGCAACCCGGCGAGATCGAATTGCCAGCCGACGAGCACGAGCAGGGAACACGCGATAACGATCCCGCTGCACAGGTACGCGGCCTTCTGGAGCAACTTCACCCATGCCACATCGATTTCCGGCGAAGCCACATCGATTTCCGTCGAAGCCACATTGATTTCCGTCGAAGCCATGGCCTACCTCCCGGTGCGCGCGGGCCGTGCGGGCCATGCGATCCAGACGGACCATGCGGTCCACGCGGACCGGGCGGCCCAGGCGGCCTGGTGACTTTCAGGGGAAAATCCCCCGAAGCAGTTTCGCCTGGGTCACCCGGCTGATACCCTCTATCAGTGCCGATGTACGCATATCGATCTTCTCCTCGGAAGCCCGGTGTATGGTCCGTTCAAAAGCGTCGATGAGTATATTGTGCAGCCTGCCGTTGATCTCCTCGAGTGTCCACATGTAGTTTTGCGTATCCTGCACCCATTCGAAGTAGGAGACCGTGACGCCCCCGGCGTTGCCGAGGACGTCAGGCAGGATGAACACGTCCTTCTCCGTGAGAATCTCGTCCGCCTCGAGCGTGGTGGGCCCGTTGGCCCCTTCCGCGAGGAGTCTGCACTTCAGCCGGTCCGCGTTTTCGCCGGTGACCTGGTTCTGCAGCGCGGCCGGGGCGAGGATGTCGCAGGGCAGCTCGAGCAGTTCTTCGTTGGTTACCTCGTCGGCCTCGGGGTAGCCCGCGAGGAAGCGGTTATCCCCGCAGTACTTATAGACGTCCGCCAACACCAGGCCGTTCGGATTGTAGATACCTGTGGTGACGTCGCTCACGGCGACCACCTTGACGCCGTCCTCATCCAGGAAACGCGCGGTATTGCTGCCCACGTTGCCGAATCCCTGGACCACGGCCGCGGCGCCGTCGAGGGACATGCCCATATGTTCCGCCGCCGCTTCGATCAGGTAGACCAGTCCGCGTCCGGTCGCCTCGCGGCGTCCCAGGGAGCCGCCCAGCACGACGGGCTTGCCGGTGACCACGCCCGGCACCGTGTAACCCGCCTGCTGGCTGTAGGTGTCCATGATCCAGGCCATGACTTGCTCGTCCGTGCCCATGTCGGGAGCAGGGATGTCCTTGTCCGGTCCGATGATGTCGATGATTTCCGATGTGAAACGGCGGGTGAGGCGCTGCAGTTCGCGGCGGGACAGGTCGGTCGGATCGATCCGGACGCCGCCCTTGGCGCCGCCGAAGGGCAGGTTGATCAGCGCGCATTTCCACGTCATCCACATGGCCAGGGCGGAGACCTC
>JAPOOT010000408.1 GCA_026713285.1 Gemmatimonadota bacterium
CACGACGGTCGTGGTCGTGACGAATCCCAACAACCCGACCAGCACGGTGGTGGACCATGACGCGCTGGCGGATTTCGTGCGGTCCGTGCCCGAACGCGTTACGGTGTTCATCGACGAAGCGTATATCGATTACACGACCGACCCGGACTACCGCGACGCCATATACCTGGCCCTCGAGCAGGAAAACGTCATCGTCTCCCGGACGTTCTCCAAGGTGTACGGTCTCGCTGGACTGCGCGTCGGATACGCCGTGCTTTCGCCCCGGTTGAGAAGAAAACTGTCGCTCTACAACCTGGGCGGTCCCCCGAGCAACCTGGGTCTGCATGCCGCCATCGCCGCGCTGGACGACGACGCCCATTACGAGCGGAGCCGCAGGACGGTGGAGGAGGGCAAGGCTTACCTGGGCAAGGCCTTCGACCGGCTGGGCATCCCGCATACGCCCAGCGATTCCTGTTTCGTCCTGTTCCAGCTCGGGGACGAAGCCGAGCGCGTGTTCAATACGCTTCAGGAGCGGAAGGTCTGGATCGGCGACGCCATGTGGTGGGGACTGAAGGGGTATTTGCGCGTAACCGTCGGCACGCCGGATGAGAACGAGGCCTTCGTCAACACGCTGGAAACGGTGTTGTAGGGCGATACCACGGGCGGTTGCGCCGCGGCAGAGGCCGGGTCCGCCCGCACGAAGTAAATACCATAAATGCCACCGGCTCGGAGCGAGTGCCTCATGACGAATCCGGTACTGAAATTCGCGGACGTCCCGCTGGTGCGGCCGGCGGACCGGCGGGGCGATGCGGACTGGCTGACAGCGCGGCTGAACCGGGAGGATACCCGCGTTATACCTGTCTGGCGTGATCTTAACCTGATCGGCGACGGGGAAGCGCCGGCCCGCCCATCCGCCGTCATCTGCGTGCATCCAGCCGCCGCGGACGTGCTGGCAGCGAGTTGCGAAACCGTGTTCCTGGGCATGGAGGACGGCCGGGCTGTTTTCGCAGCGGACCTGTCCGACGCCGACGAAGGGGACGCTACGGCAGCGGCCGGAAGCCGGGGGACGTTCCAGGACCTGTGGCGTGCCGGTCCGTCTATCGAGACGCGCGGCGCGGCGCTGATGGCGTACGCGCGGGGCATGCTATACTGGCACCGCCAGAATCGGCACTGCGGCCGCTGCGGACACCACACCGAAAGCAGAGACGGAGGTCACCGTCGCCGGTGTACGCGGAAGGGCTGTGGGGGGACCCTGTTTCCCCGTATCGACCCCGCGGTGATAACGCTGGTGGAGTTTCGCCCGGACGGCGGAGGCCCACCCAGATGTCTTTTGGGCAACCACCACCGTCCGCCGCCAAACGTGTTTTCCACCCTTTCCGGCTACTCGGAGCCGGGTGAAAGTCTGGAGGAAACGGTAGCCCGGGAAGTGTTCGAAGAGGTCGGCGTTCGCGTGCGCTCAGCATACTACCAGGCGTCGCAGCCCTGGCCTTTCCCGTCTTCGCTGATGCTGGGTTTCCGCGCGCGGGCCGAAACCACCGGGATCACGGTGAACCCCGATGAACTCGTGGATGCCCGCTGGTTCACCGCGGAGGAAGTACGGGCCTTCGGCGAATGGGGCGACGAATCGGTGGCGTACGCCTTGCCCCGACGGGATTCCATCGCCCGGTTTCTGGTCGATTCCTGGGTTTCCGAGGTGTCCGCACAATGACGAAACAGGACCCGGACGGGCCGAGGCATCCCCGGGCCCGGCCGGGACAACCGGAGCCGGGCCGTAACAGCTGGACCCGGACGGGACAACCCCGGACCCGGCCGAGACAACCCGAACCGGTAGAGGCATTTAAGACCGCCAGGCGCTACTGATTCCAATCATGGAGCACACCATGGAAGACTATACGTCCCTCGTCCCTTACTACACATTCCCAGAGGATTCCGTCGAGGCGCAGGAGGCCGCGCTGGAGTCCAACCCGCTCCTGCTGCGGCTCCACGCGTCCCGTAAAAGTTACGAAGGAGATCCCCACCGGCCGCAGTACCATTACGTGAATCCAGAGGCGATGCTCAACGACCCCAACGGACTGTGCTTCTGGCAGGGACGATGGCACCTGTTCTACCAGGCCTATCCGCCCGAGGACACGCGACAGCACTGGGGACATGCCATTTCGGACGATCTCGTCCGCTGGCGCGATCTGCCTTACTGCATATATCCCAACCCGGAGCGTTGCTGTTACTCGGGCGCCGCACTGGTGGAGGAAGACCGCGTGATTGCCATGTACCACGGCACGGTCGCGGGGAACATGGTCGCCCTATCCAGCGATCCCCTGCTCCTCAACTGGGTGAAGGTCACCGGCGGCCCCGTCATCCCCATGCCGCCAAAGGACGGTCCGCCCGCGCCGTACAGCGTTTTCGATCCGTGCATCTGGAAGAAGGACGGTATCTACTATTCGCTCTCGGGGGGCACGAAGCCCGTAGGCCCGGCCGGCAAGCCGAGGCGCGCGAACTACCTGTTCCGTTCCGAGGACCTGGCCCGCTGGACCTACCTGCATCCCTTCGTCGAGGACGACGACTACACCCTGGTGGGAGACGACGGCGCCTGTCCCTACTTCTGGCCCATCGGCGACCGACACATCCTTCTTTTTTTCAGCCACATGAGCGGCCCCCAGTACCTGCTCGGGGACTACGACACGGAACGGGACAAGTTCGTGGTGACCTACGGCGCCAAGTTCAATTTCGGTGCGTTCAAACCTTCCGGACTCCACGCCCCCACGGCCACGCCGGACGGGAAGGGAGGTCTTGCCGTTATCTTCAACATGAACCACGGCAAGCCGACGAAGGGATGGAACCAGATCATGTCTCTGCCCCGGCGCATGACCGCGGACGGCGACGACCTTCACCAGGAACCGGTCGAGGCTCTGAAGTCGCTGCGCGAGACGCCGAGGCATTTCGGCGCCATGGCCCTTCCGGCCAACCAGGAGGTCGTGCTCCCGGCGCTGGAGGGCGGCAACACCATGGAGTTCGAAGTGGAAATCGACCCGGGTTCGTCGCCCATGGTGGAGATGAACGTGCTGAGGTCGCCGGACCGGGAGGAATTCACACGCCTCGCATTCTACCGGGAGCGCGGGTTCCGGGGCAAGAGCCTGCTTTCCGTAGACACCTCCTACGCGTCTACGGCCCCCGACGTATTGTCCCGTGCGCCAGAGACGGCGCAGCTGGCCCTGGAGGAGGACGAGACGCTGAAACTGCGGGTGTTCGTCGACCGAAGTGTCGTAGAGGTATTTGCCAACGGCCGCCAGTGCGTCGCGCTGCGGGTCTATCCAGACCGGCCGGACAGCACAGGCGTGTCCTTCCGCTCCCAGGGCGTCGGCAGCCGGGTCCTGTCGCTCGACGCATACCGTATGAAGTCGATATGGACCTGATGAAACAGCCCGGGCATCACCGCCGCATCGAAGGGCAGCCTGACATCACCGCAGCATTGAAGGGGCAGCCGGGCGACACAGCAGCATCGAAGGGCAGCTGGGCATCGACGTAAGAAGCGATAATGGAGGACGGAATGGCCGCCGTGGATGGCATCGAACTGCTGCAACTGGTTTGCAACAACGCCTTTAAACCCCGCTGGGAACCCTATACGCTGGGCGAACTCGGCCCCGATGAAGTCCGCGTCCGCAGCGAGTTCTCCGCGGCGAAACACGGTACGGAAAAGGGCGAGATCACGGGGGAGTCCATATACTCGAGCGTACCCATGGACCAGGACGGCAGGGTCTTCGACCGGTCACGCCAGAACCCTTACGACCCGACGACCTGGAAGCCGGTGGGCAATACGACGGTGGGTACGGTCATGGC
>JAPOOT010000037.1 GCA_026713285.1 Gemmatimonadota bacterium
AGGAGCAGCTTGACAATCGCCTCCAGGCGTGCTGCCGTTTCCTCATCATCCCGGCCCGCCTTGGAAGCCGTACCGTAGTTCAGGGGACGCCACCGGTTCTCGTCCACCGCGTTGACAAGCCCCGCGTCCCCGTCGAGCAGCGTCCTGACACGATCCGCCTCGCCCAGCGCCACGCTGGTGAAAATATCCCAATCCTCGATGTGCTCCCGGATCACCGGCAGGAACTGGATCTCCCCGCCCACGGCGGCGAGACAGGGCGCCGTCATACGGCCGTGACCGCCGCGCAGGTAGATACATGCACCGTGTTCGAGGAGGACGCGCACGGTATCCACGTGGTGCGGACCCTTGGGAATCGTCTTCTTGTGTTCCAGCACCCGGTGCAGGGGACGGTGCCGGTGGTTGTTCTTGCTCAGCACGTTGGGATCGGCGCCATGTTCCAGCAGGATCCGCACGATCTCCTGGCTCCCCACGAAGGCGGCGGTCATGATGGGCTGCCAGTGCGCGGCGGCATCGGGGTCTTCCTTCAACAGGGCTTTCACCGCATCGAAGTCGCTGGACCAGGCGGCCTGGGTCAGTTGTTTCTCAACGGCCATGCGTATTCTACTCCATACTCCTGAAGTACCTGACGGTCACTCTTCCTCAGTACCGTACGGCCACCCAGATCAGTACCTGACGGCCACTTTTCCTCAGTACCGTACGGCCACCTTGATCACCTCGTCGGGCGCGTGGCGCATCTTGCCGTATGCTTCGGGCAATTCGTCCGGCGTCACGACGGGATCGGGCAGTCCGTGAGGATGGAGCGTGCCGTCCCGGAAGAGGCGTACAAGGGTTTCGAGTATACGGTCTTCCTCCCAGAACAGGCCGCGCTGCGGATGGCTGCAGGCCCGCGCCGAGACGATATCGATCTGATTGAAATGGAACTCCTCGCCCAGGTACAGGCCTTTCGCGTCTCCCAGGTAGAAAGCCAGGGGAACGACCTTGCCCGCGTACCGGGTCGCACGGATGGCCTGGTTGAGGGCGTGGTAGCTTCCGCTGGCCTCGATGGTGACGTCCGCGCCGTGTTCGAGCCACCTGCGCGACGCCATGCCGAAATCGCCGACCTCGCCCGGATCGACCGCCAGGGTAGCCCCGTGCTCCCGGGCCAGTGCCCGCCGCCGCGCGATCGGGTCGACTGCCACCACGTCGACCGCGCCGGACAGCCGTGCCAGCTGGACCGTGAAGAGCCCGATGGCGCCCATGCCGAAAACCATGACCCGCTCGCCGATCCGCACCTGTCCGTCCCGCACGGCCGCCAGGGCGAAATTGGCCGGATCCATGCAGCAAGCCGCCTCCTCGGTCAATCCCGGGAGCAGCGGCTTGAAATGACGGCCCTGGTGGACCGTCCTGAATCCGCCGTGGCCATATACCCTATCTCCTACCTTCAGGCCTTCGACTTCCTTGCCGGCGGCCATGACCGTACCCACCGTCGTATTGCCCACCGGCTTCCAGGTCGTCGGGTCGTAAGGGTTCTGGCGTGACCGGTCGAAGACCCTGCCGTCCTGGTCCATGGGTACGCTCGAGTATATGGACTCCCCCGTGATCTCGCCC
>JAPOOT010000036.1 GCA_026713285.1 Gemmatimonadota bacterium
AAGAGGTTCTTCATGCAGAGCGTGATGCCCATGAAAAGGTGATTCTTCATCTTCGCCACGGAGATCACCTCGTCCGAGTCCTCGAACACGCCGCTCAGGACATACCGGTCGAACATGTTTCCGCCACCGGGCACCTCGTATTCGGCCCAGGGCGGACGGTTGGAATCATCGTACCTGACGTTGAACTCGCGGAGGTGATGGACGTAATTAAACTCGTCCGGCGTGAGTTTGTCCCTGGCGTAGGGATTGGTGTCCGTCGCGTAGATTTCCGCGTCGGTATGTTCCCGAAGCAACTGAAGCACGGCCCTGCAAACCGCGTCGTCCACCAGTTCCTGTCGGCGGCCCTTGAACCGGACGACTCCGTCCATGGGCTTCATCATATTGAACTTGATGACGATCTTCCTGGCCTTCTCTATGCGCGCCCAGGACTCCTTTAGCGGTTCGGTGATGCGTCTCAGCGTCTCGTAGACGCCCTGATAGTCCGTCTGATGGTCGCAGGACGTTGCACGAACGGAGTATTGCTTTACCGGCATGTCGAGGTCTCCGGAATGACAGGGAAGGCAAAGGAACAGGGAATCTGATGCAATATATAACCGGCGGCATCAGCCACAAGTGTAAACGCCGGCCCGGTCCGTGCGCCGAAACGACCGCAGCGGTCGAATTCGAATGAGTCGGTTATTTTGGTTGTCTAATTTCAATTGAAAGGTCATATTGAACGACCCCTTTATCCTGTGATTCCCATTCGGCGAATCCGATACGCCACCGGCAACGCGCCGCACCCGCGATAAAACGACGGGCCTGGCCGAGTGCCGAGGCACCAGGAAGGTGAATGCGTACTTGAACGTTCTTCGGAAATTCATACGGTTCGTGGACGCGCTCAACGAACGTGTCGGCGCGATCGTTTCCTGGTTCACGACCTTGCTCGTGTTAACAGTCTGTCTCGACGTTTTCACCCGGTATTTCCTGCGCAGCAGCAGCGTGGCGGTGCAGGAACTGGAGTGGCATTTCTTCGCGGTGATCTTCCTGCTTGGCTCGGCCTGGGCCCTCAAGCACAACAAGCACGTCCGCGTAGACGTGCTTTACATGAATTTCACGCCCAGAAACCAGGCCCTCGTCAACCTGATCGGCAGCTTGCTGTTTCTGCTTCCCTTCGCGGTAATCGCCATCTGGAGCTCCCAGAATTTCGTCCTGAATTCCTTCCGGATAGGAGAGGTTTCACCCGACCCGGGAGGACTGCCCGCCCGCTACATACTGAAAGCCATGATCCCCATCGGATTTTCGCTGATACTCCTGCAGGGGCTGGCCATGGCGGCACGTTCCTTCGACCGGTTCATGCACGGCGGGGAAGACCCCATGGGCGAAAGCGACGAATCTCCCCCTAAGGGCCTTTCAGCCAGGGAGGATACGGTTTGACCGAAGCGATGCCGCTCATCCTCTTTGCGGTCCTGTTCCTGCTGCTCCTGATGGGGTATCCCGTCGCCTTCACCCTCGGCGGCGTGTCCGTATTGCTCGGACTGATGACCTTCGGCGCGGATTTCTTCAACCTGCTGCCCCTGCGCATCTGGGGGGTGATGACGAATTACGTGCTCCTCGCCGTTCCTCTGTTCGTCTATATGGGCGTCATGCTGGAAAAATCGGGCCTGGCGGAGGACATGCTGGAGACCATGGCCCTGCTATTCGGCCGCCTGCGGGGCGGTCTTGCCGTAGCGGTCGTGGTCGTCGGCGCGCTGCTGGGCGCATCGACGGGTATTGTGGGAGCGACGGTCGTGACCATGGGCCTTCTCAGCCTGCCTACCATGCTGAGGAGGGGTTACAGTCCACCCGTAGCCACGGGGACGATCGCCGCGTCGGGTACGCTCGGTCAGATCATCCCGCCCAGCGTGGTGCTCGTGCTGCTCGGCAGCATCCTCAACGTGTCGGTCGGAGATATGTTCATCGGCGCCGTCATTCCAGGCGCGATCCTCGTGGGCATGTACCTGGTGTGGCTTGCCATCGTGGCCGTATTCAAACCGGAAGAAGCCCCGGCCATGCCGCCCGAGGAACTGGCCGCGTTCCGGGAAAAGGGGATGTTCAGGAAGATCATCCGGGCCTTTCTCCTTCCCCTGGGCCTGATGACCGTCGTACTGGGATCCATTTTCGCAGGCGTCACCTCGCCGACGGAAGCAGCTGCCGTCGGCGCACTGGGCGCGACGCTCCTCACCGTCTTCCAGGGCAAGTTCTCCTATGAAACGCTGAAGTCGGTCATGAAGGAATGCACGCATATCACGTGCATGGTCTTCTTCGTCCTGGTGGGCGCCGAAGCCTTCGGACTGGTTTTTCGGGGAATGAAAGGCGATGCGTTCATGACCGCGCTGATCCTGGACGCGAACCTGAGTACCTACGCCTTCATGGCGCTGGTCCTGGTCATGATCTTCATTGCCGGTTTCTTCATCGATTTCATCCAGATCACCTACATCATCGTCCCGGTCGTCACGCCGATCTTCATCGTTTTGGGGGTCGACCTGCTCTGGCTCGGCATCCTGATCGCGGTGAACCTGCAGACCTCCTTTCTCACGCCGCCTTTTGGATTCTCCCTATTCTACCTGAAAGGCGTGGCGCCGCCCGAAGTGCAGACCCGGCATATCTACAGTGGTATTCTGCCCTTTGTCGTCATACAACTTATCTGCCTGGGTTTGCTGGTCTACACCCCCGCGCTCGCAACGTGGCTGCCCAGCCTGCGCTAGATGAGGTCAATACCCGATCGCGCAACCGTCCTTGCGGGGCTCCGACGCGCCGTGCAGCATGCCTGTTTCCGGGTCGATCCGGATCGCCTGGTAGCCGCCGTACCCGTGGGAAGACCGGGATATTCGATGG
>JAPOOT010000278.1 GCA_026713285.1 Gemmatimonadota bacterium
ACCATCGACATCACGCCGGGACTTTTCTCACGGCTCAGAGGCTCGGAGACCATGTACGTCATGGCGAGACGGGGCGAGGCCGGCCCGCCCCTTGCCGTCAAGCGATTCAGGAGCCTGCGGTTTCCCATGCCGTACACGCTGACCGGTGCGGACCAGGCGGTCCAGGGCCCTTCTTTCACCGGTGAAGTCACCATTGTCGCGCGCATCGACCTGGACGGGAACGCCGGCGTACCGCAGGCCGGCGACATGGAAGGGGTCATCCCGCGGGTGGTCATCGGAGATTCCGGAGCGGACGTCGTCATCGACCGGCTGTACTAGGCGTCGGCCATATACCGGAGCGGACGTCGTCATCGACCGGGTGTTCCAGTCGTCGGCCATACTCCGGAGCGGACGTCGTCATTGACCGGCTGTTCCGTTCGTCGGCCATATTCCGGACGGTCTCCCCCGATCGTCCTTTGCCAGCGTTCCCCGGTCTGCCCGATTTCAAGAGAATCGCCATGGATACCGAAACGCTCACAGCGCCCGAATCCCTCCGGCGGCTGGTCCTTGACCTGCGCCAGATGGAGACCTTCATCGAAGATCCCCTCGTCATTCGGAAGGCGGACGGGATCTGGTACGAGGATGTAAACGGGCGGCGGATCCTGGACGGCATATCGGGCATCTTCACCGTGAACGCTGGCCACGGCAACCGGCGGATCATCGAGGCGATCAAGGCGCAGCTGGACACCATGGCCTTCGCGCCTCCGCTCCACGCCACCAGCCCCCCGGCCATCGAGCTTGTCCGGCGGCTCTCGGAAGTCACGCCGGAGGACCTGAACACGATCAAGTTGCTATCGGGCGGTTCGGAGGCCACCGAGTCAGCCATGAAGCTGGCGCGGCAGTACCATCGGCAGACCGGCAACCCGGGCAAGTTCAAGGTGATCTCCCGATTTCACGGGTACCACGGCGCGACCATGGGGGCCCTGTCGGCCACGGGCACGCGCCGGCGCAAGACCATGTTCGAACCCACGCTGCACGGTTTCCTGCACGTCCACCCCCCTACCTGTTTCCGATGTCCCTACGAAAAGACCTTCCCGGATTGCGAGATCTTCTGCGCGCGTACGGTGGAGGACCTGGTCGAGCTGGAAGGAGCCGAGACCATCGCGGCGCTCATCCTGGAACCCGTGGGGAACACCGGGGGCATCATCATGCCGCCGCCGGGGTACCTCTCAGCGCTCAGGGACATATGCACACGGCACGAGATCCTGCTGATCTACGACGAGATCATCACCGGTTTCGGCCGCACGGGCAACATGTTCGCGGCCCAGACTTTCGACGCGGCGCCCGATATCCTGTGCATGGGCAAGGGCATGTCCAGCGGATACGTGCCCCTGGCCGGGATCGCCTTCCGGGATTCCATCGCCGCCGCCTTCCTCGGCCGGGAGGAAGACGAGGTCGAGTTCTCTCACGGCCACACCTTCGGCGGAAACCCGCTGGCCGCGGCGGCCGGCCTGGCGAACCTGGCGGAGATCCAGGAACGGGACCTCTGTACACGTGCGAGAGAGGAGGGGGCGTACCTCCGCGAGCGCCTGGAGGACCTCCGGGAACTGGGGATCGTGGGCGATATCCGGGGTTGCGGCCTGCTGGCCGGAATTGAATTCGTCGAGGATTCCGAGACGGGCGTGCCTTTCGATCCTTCGCTGAAGTTCGGCGTGCAGGTAGGGCAGACCGCGCTGGAGAAGGGGTTGCTGACCCGTTTCGACCCCGGCTGGATCGCCCTGGCGCCGCCCCTGGTCATCAGCCGGGAAGAGACCGACCTCATGTTGGATCTGCTCCGGGACAGCATCCGGGAAGTGGTTAAGAAGATACGGGCTTAAATCCCAACAGAAACCACCTGGTTGAAGATACCAGAACCAAGGGAGCGGGATATCATGAAACCAGAATCCAACCTGTCGCGGCGGGGATTCATCGCGGGATCGCTGCTGGGGGGCCTGGTGGCCTTGGCCGCCGATCCCCTGGTCATGGCGCAGGCGCTGCTTTCGGGCAAGAAACCGGAAGACATAAAGGGATTCGGCATCGAGCCGGGCTACGTGAACCTGTCGTCCAACGAAAACCCCCTGGGACCGTCGCCCAGGGCCGTCGAAGCCGTCGCAGCCCGCATGTTCGGCGTGAACCGTTACCACTGGAGTTCCATGCCGGACCCGTCGGAAGTCCTGATCAACGCCCTCGAGCGGAAACACGGCTTGCCGGTAACCGAGACGACGTGGGACAACTGGGAAGAGGCGACGAAGAATCGTCGGGTGGCGCTCAGCGCGGGTTCCAGCATGATTCTTCACGCCGTGGGCCTGGCGACGGTCCGGGACAAGGCGGAGCTGGTCCAGGCCCAGCCCGCCTACTTCGACACCGCGGACGTCTGGAGGCGGTTCAAGGAAGAAGAAGGGGCCGACATCAAGGTCGATAACGTACGTCTGACCCGGGACCTTCGGCACAACCTGGACGCCATGCACGAGCGGATCAACGACAACACGACGGTCGTGGTCGTGACGAATCCCAACAACCCGACCAGCACGGTGGTGGACCATGACGCGCTGGCGGATTTCGTGCGGTCCGTGCCCGAACGCGTTACGGTGTTCATCGACGAAGCGTATATCGATTACACGACCGA
>JAPOOT010000034.1 GCA_026713285.1 Gemmatimonadota bacterium
CATCAGCACGTAATCGGAAATCCAGATCGGTATCCTGGCGTCGTTCACCGGGTTGACCGCGTAGCCGCCCGTGAACACACCGGTCTTTTCGCGGGTGACGTCCTCGCGTTCGATAGCCGTCTTTCGACCACTCTCCCTGACGTACTCCTTGACGTCCGCGCGCTGTTTTTCCGTGGTTACGGCGTCAACCAGCGGGTGCTCCGGCGCGAGGACCATGTAGGTGGCGCCCCAGAGCGTGTCCGGCCGCGTGGTGAATACGCTGAGCTGCTCGTCGTGGTCCGCCAGGCGGAAATCCACCTCGGCCCCTTCGCTTCGGCCGATCCACCTGCGCTGCGCGGTCTTGGTCGTCTCGGACCAGTCGATCGTCTCCAGGTTCTCCAGGAGTTGTTCGGCGTATGCCGTAATCCGGAAGAACCACTGACGCATGTTTCGTTGTTCTACCAATGCGCCGCATCGTTCGCACTCTCCCCCCTCTGCCTGTTCCGCCGCCAGCACCGTGTTACAGGATGGACACCACGTGACAGGCGCTTCTTTCTGGTAGGCCAGGCCGGCCTTGAATAGCTGTATGAATATCCACTGGGTCCACCGGTAGTAGTCCGGATCGGTGGTCTGCACCTCGTGACGCCAGTCGAACATGGCGCCCAGGCGCTTGAACTGGTTAGTGAAGTTGTCGATATTTTCCGGGATCAGCCGGCCGGGATGGGTGTTGATCTTGAGGGCGAAATTTTCGGAATGAATCCCGAAGGCGTCGAAACCCATGGGTTCGAACACGTCGTATCCCCTGGCGCGTATGTACCTGCCATGAATATCCGCTCCCGTGTAGGCGAACACGTTGCCCACGTGCATGCCCTCGGCGGAGGGATAGGGGAACATCATCAGGTTGTAGTAGGGATTCCGGGCTGCTTTCAGGTCGACCTCATAGGTCCCTTCCGAATCCCAGCGCTCGATCCAACGCGCCTCTACCGCTCCGTGATCGTATTTTTCGCCGTTCATCAATTCCCCTGAACTGGTTTTTCGTTGCTGAACCGTTTTTACATTACTTTTCTGAATTTTCGTGTCCAGTTTCCGGTCCCCTGACTACAGGGAGTTTACCGGTTCTGCGCCTCACCTTCGGCGTCCGGTAATTTACCTATCTTGACGTGGTAAATCAAGTTACTACTTTATAGGTAACCGAATACCGAATTTGATTCCGAAGGGTCCGTCATGACTCCCCACAACGCCCATCTACTCAACGTCGATGATATCCGCCGCTTCATCACGGACGGGTACGTCCAGGTGAATGCCGGGCTTCCCGCGGAGTTCCACCGGGACCTGTACGAAAAAATCGAGACTGTGCTCGAGGAAGAAGGCAACCCGGGAAACAATATCCTGCCCCGGATTCCCGAGATCCGGAGGGTCTTCGATCAGCCCGCCGTACGGGGCGCGTTGACCAGTCTGCTCGGACCCGGTTACCTGATGCATCCCCACAGGTACTGCCACCTGAACAGACCGGGCAGCCCCGGCCAGCAGTGGCACAAGGACGATTACGTCTTCGACCACAATGTACGGCACGCGCGATGCCGCTGGGTCATGGCCTTCTACTATCCCCAGGACGTGAGCGAGGACATGGGGCCCACGGGCATTCTGCCCGGCAGGCAGCACTACAATCGCATCTCAGACTGCGATGCGGCCCGGTCCACCGAGTCCGCATTGGGACTGACCGGCCCCGCGGGGACGGTCTCCATCGTCAATTTCGATTCCTGGCACCGGGCCACGGCAAATTCCAGCGACAAGAAAAGGTACATGCTGAAGTTCCAGTTTACCCGTACGCGGGAACCGGGTGGACCCTCCTGGGGAGGCCGGAAGGCAGGATGGAATCCTTCGAACGGTAACGCCCATCCCGCGGTTTCGGAGATCGTGTGGAACTGGATGTCAGGGTTGGAGCCTGCCGGTGTTAAACCCAACGGCGCGTCCTTCGACCGGTACCTGTCCGCCCTGGACGGCCCGGACGAGGGAGCACGGCTTCAGGCCGCATACGAATTGGGGCTGCGAGGAGATAGTGCGGTAGAACCTCTGGTAGAACGACTGCGCGCGACCCAGGTAGAGGATGCACTGGCGAGCGTGCCCAAAAACCCGGCGAATCCCACGGGTGGGAATCCATCGGAATTGACGTCCGCATATGCCCTTTCAGCAATGGGTCGCCCCGCGGTCAGCCGACTGGAGGAATTGCTGGAAGACGACAAGTGGTGGGTCCGGGCCGCCGCCGCGGACGTGCTGGGCGACATCGGCCTGCCGGCGTCTGCCTCCCGGCCCGCGCTGTTGCGTTCCCTCGGCGAGGATGAGAACGCATGGGTGCGGCGAAACGCGGCTGAATCCCTGGCGGTCCTGGGTGACTTCGCCCCGGCTGACGTCCCGGTCCTTAGAAGCGCGCTCGCGGATGAAGACGAACGGGTGCGGCGAAACATCGCCTTCGCCCTGGCGAGGCACCCTTTGCAGGACGCAAGCCTGGTCGACGACCTTGCGGTGCGTTCTGTGGAAGACGAAGGGCGCTATGTCCGGTACTACGCCCAGGCAGCCGCGGCCAGGATGGCGGGAAAAGCGGGTAACGAGTCCCTGTGGGAAGCGATGCTCGCTACGCGATGGTGTCCGCTGACGACACCGAAGAGTGCGTTCTGATTTTGAATCGGATTTGAGGCGGGGATGATCTCGCCACTGGATGCAGACTTCTTCCGGACCAGGACTTCCTCGGGGTTCATACCCCATTACCTTCCGATCCGTGTCTAGGTACCTACCCCGTTTCCTTCCGATCCGCCTCCCGATTGATCCTGCGAAACAGCAGGTACAGGGGATAACTCAGGACGACCACGACGAGCGCCGTCAGGCTGACTCCCGTGCCGCCTATGATATTGCCTGCCAGAAATGCCAGGGCGGCGGCGAGTGTCAGTGCCGTGGTCCACGGATATCCCCATGCACGATAAGGCCGGGGAAGGTCCGGTTCCTTTCGTCTGAGGATAAAAACGGAAAGGAACAGGATGGCGTAGTTGACCACGGTAAAGAACGCCAGGGCCTCCACCAGCCGCACGAAACTCCCGCTGAACAGCAGGAAGATGATCGTAGCCGCCAGGCTGGCCAGGAGCGCCACCGTAGGCGTGCCGCCCTTGTTTACGCGGCGGCACTGCCGAAAGAAGAGTCCATCGGTGCTCATGGCGTAAATCACGCGGGCGGCAAACATGTACCCCAGGTTGATCCCCACGATCATGAACCCGGTCACAAAGGCTGTGATGAGTGTCTCTGCCAGTGGCCCGAAAACGGCTTCCACGGCCCGGCCCACGGCCAGTTCGGCCCCCACGATTTCCGACATGGGCAGCATGCGTAGAACGGCTATGTTGATGAGCAGGTACACCGCGATGACGATCCCGACGCCCATGAACATCGACCGGGGAATCGTCCTGCCGGGGTCTTCCATCTCCTCCGAAAAGTAAGCGGTGAATACCCAGCCATCATACGCGTAAAGCACTCCTCTCAGCGCCACGATGAAGGCAACGACCGCGGCCCATCCCATGGGCATGGTCGGTAGAGCGGCCGCCTCGACCTCCGAACCTTCACCACCCGTAAGCACGAAGCAGGCGATGATGAGCACGGCGAAGATGACCGCCTTGATCATGCTGGCGACGTTGTGCACGCCGGTTCCCCATTTCACGCCCCTCCACTGGATCACGGCGAAAGAAACCGCGATTGCCAGGCACAGAGACAGACTGAACCGGGGTATGCTTGCACTGAGGAGATGTAGATACTCGTTGATCACGATGATGGTCATGGCTGTCGCGCCGCACCAGTTCAACCAGTCGGTCCAACCGCTGACGAACCCGACGAAGGGTCCGAGGGTCCGGTGTGCATAGACGTAGTAGGCGCCGGCGCGCGGCAGTGCCGTGGCCAACTCGGTGGCGGAAGCCGTGCTGAATATCACGAACACTCCGGCCGCGATCCAGGTGGCCATGTACCACCACGGATCGGGAAGCTGCGCAGCCACTTCGCCCGGCGCCCTGAGGATGCCGAGGCTTACGATACCGCCGAAGGTGATGGCCAGTCCCGTGATCAGGCCGAGGACGCGCAGCAGCCCGCCAGGGGAAGACGGAGAAGACATAGAAGAAACCTTAATTCAGAAGAAGGATCGGTCGAAGTCTCTGATTGTTGAATTGTTACGTACCCTGGGATGCAAGGCGCTCCGTCAATATGGTCTGACGGAAATCATGA
>JAPOOT010000386.1 GCA_026713285.1 Gemmatimonadota bacterium
TACAAGGAAGCCGGAACCAATACGATCCAGGTCGGGCGCGTGGTCAAGGACCGGCTGGACTCGGTGCGGGCGGACGTGGAGGGACTCACCGCCGGGGTGAACCTGGAAGTCGTCTTCGACCAGTCGATTTTCATCCAGCAGTCGGTGGACGAAGTGCTCAAGACGGCCTTGTACGGCGGTATACTCGCCATCCTGGTCCTGTATCTCTTCCTACGCAGTTCGAGCAGTCTCATCATCGGCGTGTCCATCCCCATTTCGGTGGTCACCACGTTTTTCTTCCTTTACGTTTTCGACGTCTCGCTGAACATCATGTCCCTCGGCGGCCTGGCCCTGGGGGTCGGGATGCTGGTGGACAACTCCATCGTGGTGCTGGAGGGCATCGACCGGCACCGAAGACGAGGGGGCGATCAGCCCGTTGCGGAACGGGTTCGCCTCGGCGCATCGGAGGTCGGACAGGCCGTCGTGGCCGCAACGCTAACCACGGTGTGCGTCTTCGTGCCCATCGTCTTTGTGGAAGGCATCGCGGGCCAGTTGTTTCGGGACCTGGCGCTGGCCGTCACTTTCTCGCTCATCGTGGCCACCCTGGTGGCCGTCACCCTGATCCCGGTGATATCGTCGATCCTGCACCGGGACCGGGAAGCGTTCGCGGACGACGCGGACGATCAATCCGCGCAGGAACCGACTACGGCGCTGGGTAAGATCCGGACCACTTTCGGCGCGATCTGGAACGGGTTCTCCCGGGTACTGGGATTTGTCGTAACCGGCGTGTTTTATATCGTGCGATGGACGCTCTGGTCGGCATGGGCGATCGTGCGCACCGTACTCTGGCCCGCGGGCTGGGTTTTCGACCGGATCTTCCCCGTCATCCGCCGGGCCTACCCGCCCTTCCTCCGATGGGCCCTGGTCAACCGCGCGCTCACGCTGTTCGCGGGGACCGCCTTGCTGGCGGGTTCCCTCTATGTCGTTCCCACGATCGGTATCGAACTGATCCCCCAGATGAGCCAGGGCGAGTTCTTCGTCAATGTCAAGCTGCCCGTGGGTACGCCGCTGCCGGTAACCGAGGACGTGTTGAACCGCATGTCGGACATCGCCTCGGACTACCCGGAAGTGAGCACGGTGTACGTGCTGGCGGGAACCATGGGCCAGTCCGGCGGCAACGCCGGCGAGGAACGGGAGAACATCGGGCAGTTGCACATCCGGCTTGAACCCGGACTCCGCGGCGCGGTGGAAGAGGAAGTCATGAACCGCCTGCGGGCCAGTTTCGAGCCCATACCCGGTATCGAGGCCCCCGAGTTCGCCCGTCCCGCGCTCTTCAGTTTCAAGAATCCGGTGGAGGTGGAAGTCAGCGGATACAACCTTACCCGACTGACGGAAGTTTCCGAGGACCTCGCGTCTGAGATGTCCCTGGTGCCCGGCCTGACCGACGTGAAGGCCAGCATGGAAGGCGGAAACCCCGAGGTGCAGATCCTCTTCGATAGAAGGAAGCTCGCCAACCTGGGCCTCAACCTGGGCACAGTCACCCAGATCGTTCAGAACAAGGTTCAGGGCAACGTGGCCACGGAGCTCACGAGGCGGGACCGGAAGATCGACATCCGCGTGTGGGCCGAGGACGAGACCCGACTTAGCCTGGACGCCATACGGCGGATGGTGGTGAACCCGGAAGGCACGGTGCCCGTTCCGCTCTCGGCCGTGGCGGAAGTCCGCGTCGCCCAGGGCCCGAGCGAGATCAGGCGGGTCAA
>JAPOOT010000033.1 GCA_026713285.1 Gemmatimonadota bacterium
CTATGGCCAGACAGTACTCACCCACCCTGCTCGGATACGTCCTGCTGGGGTTGCTGAATCAGCTTCCCCGATCGGGCTACGACGTCCGCATGGAAATGGAGACGACGTCCCTGGGTAATTTCAGCAGCAGCCCGGGTTCTATCTACCCCGCGCTTCAGTTGCTGAAAAAAAACGGGTTTATCGACAGCGAGATCTTCCACCGCTCACGGCTGAAGCCAAGAGAGGTATTTCACCTGACCGAGAAAGGCAAGAAGACGCTTCGCGCGTGGCTGCTCAAGCGGCTCGCCGTATCCGATATCAGAGACAACCTTTCCGAGTTGATACTCAGGTTCCGGTTCATGGAAGAAACCGCAAGCGATCCGGAATCCCTGCGGTTTCTTACGGACTTCCGTCGCAAGGCCAAGACCTATGTCAGCATCCTCAAATCGGAAACCAGAGCGCGGACCGAGTCTTCTCTGCATTACGCCCTTTCACTGCAACGGGAGATTTCCATGATCCAGATGCATATCGAATGGGCGGGCGAGGCTATAGCGGCCTTCGAAGCACTGAAGTCTAAAAAAACGTAGACCTGCCTGGTTTTGTGTATGCCAGGTATCGACAACCCGAAACACGGAAAGGCATTAGGAACCAATGCGACCGAACAGGCTCAGGAGCATTCTGAACGATGGGCAGCCCTCCCTGGCTACCCATATACACACGGTGTGGCCCTCCGTGGTCGAACTCGTGGGACACACCGGCCGATACGATTACGTCGAATTCGTGGGAGAGTACGGTCCCTACGATCTCCATGACCTGGACAACCTTGGCCGCGCCGCGGAATTGCACGATCTCGGGATGATGATCAAAGTCGACCAGGAGCCGCGGGGCTTCCTCGCACAAAGAGCCATCGGTTCCGGATTTCAGAGCGTGCTTTTCGCCGACTGCCGGACCCCGGACGAATTCCGTGCCTGCGTGGAAATCGCACGGCCGGATACGCCCGATTCCCGCGGAACCTACGGTGTGGCCACCCGGCGGTTCTCCTACATGGGGTACGGCGGCGGCCAGGATTACGTAAACGCCCTGGATGAGATCGTCGTGGCGGTGATGATCGAAAAAGGACCCGCGGTGGGTCACCTCGACGAGATCCTCGAAATAGACGGGATCGACATGATCCAGTGGGGACCGGCCGACTATTCCGTCAACGTGGGCAAGATCGGTCAGAGAGAAGCAGTGAGAAGCGTCGAACGCGTGGTACTCGAAAAGTCCCTGGCCGCCGGCAGAAACCCCCGCGCGGAAATCAATACCGCGGACGATGCCCGGTACTACCTGGATCTGGGCGTCCGGCATTTCTGCATCGGCACGGACGTGCATATTTTGCACGGTTACTGGGGTCGTGAGGGCGATGAGATGAGAAAAGCGCTGGATGGGTCATGACGATTTCATGTTGCACCTGGGCGCTGGGGGGATCGGAAGCGGACGTGTTGAATGCGATTGCCTCGACGGGTCTGCGCCATTTCGATCATCGTCCCTTCGATTTCAAGTCCGCCGAATCCCGCCGTCTGATTTCCGACCTCGAGCTCACACCGACCTGCATGGCGACCGGTTTCGGCATGCCGGAAGGCGCGGCGCTGGACGCGGCCGGCGCCGACGCCCGTGACGCGGCTGTTGAGCATACCACGCGAGCCCTTGAATATGCCCATGAGACCGGCATCCGCAGGGCCTACCTGCTGCCCGGAGAGCATGATGGTGGTGAGTCGCTGAACAGGTACGGGGAGTCCGTGGCCGAACTCGCCGGCATCGCCGCCGGGTACGGCGTCAAACTGTGCATCGAGCATTTTCCGGGTAAGGCCCTGCCGACGGTTATCGACACCCTTGGGTACATTGCGAATCTGGGACACGACAACCTGTACCTGCTTTTGGACATCGGGCACGCACAGATTTCGAAGGAAGATCCCGCCGAGGCGGTAGAATTGGCGGGTGATCGGCTGGGATACTTCCACCTCGACGACAACGACGGCCGGTCCGACCTACACTGGGCCCTGCTCGACGGTGTACTCTCCGAGGCTATCCTGGGGAACACGCTGGCTGCCCTCATTAAAATACGGTATGACGGTCCGGTGAGCCTGGAAATGAACCCCGGACTTCCCGACCCGCTGGCAGCCATAGCAGATGGTCTCCAGCTTGTGCGCTCATTCTACCAGTCCACCACGGATCCGTCGTCGGCCAGGTAACTCTCTCCGTTCCGCCAGTCGTGGTCGATCTTGTCCTCCATGGCATCGTCGTCCAGTTCGATCCCGAGCCCCGGTTCCGTGGGCAGTTCCACAAATCCATCCTTGAAGACGAAGGGCTTTTTCAGGTATCCCTCGCCCAGCGTGGTATGCTCCTGGGCGACGAAATTGGGGATCGAGGCATCCAGCTGCAGACATGCGGCCAGAGAAATGGGTCCCAGGGGATTGTGCGGCGCGATGCCACCGTAGTAGGCCTCCGCCATGCCCGCGATCAGTCTTACTTCGAAGATGCCCCCCGCGTGGCACAGGTCCGGCTGCAGAATGGACGCGGCCTGCTTCTCCAGTATCTCCCGGAACCCCCACTTGGTGAAGACGCGTTCGCCCGTGGCGATTGGCAGATGAGTACCCCGGGCGATTTCGGCCAATACGTCGACATTCTGGCACTGGACGGGCTCTTCCACGAAAAAAGGCTGGTAGGGTTCGAGTTCCTTGATGAGCACTTTGGCCGTCTGGGGGCTGATTGCGCCGTGGAAGTCGATGGCAAGATCGATTTCCGGTCCGGCAACTTCCCGTAACCGCGCGAAATGATCGGCGGCCGTGTCGATAAACGCCTTGTTCTCTATGATCCGGGACGGACGTTCCTTGTATGGTCCAGTCTTGAAACAGGTGAAACCCTGCGCGATCCAGTCCTTGATGGTTTCCGGGTCGCCTCCGCCCTTGTAGATTCGGATCCGGTCGCGCGTGGGACCGCCGAGCATCTGGTATACCGGGACGCCCAGGGCCTTGCCTGCGAGGTCCCACAGCGCCTGCTCCACCCCACTGAGCGCGCTGGTCAGGATCGGTCCGCCCCGGTAGAAGGCGTGGCGGTACATGGCCTGCCAGTGGTGGACCACCCGGGTGGGGTCTTTGCCGACCAGGTACGGCTCCAATTCGGCCACGGCCTGTGCGCAGGTCTTCGCCCGGCCCTCCAGGATGGGCTCGCCGAGTCCCACCAGGCCTTCGTCGGTGTGCATCTTGAGAAAGAGCCACCTGGGTTTGACCAGAAACGTCTCCAGCTTCGTGATTTTCATGTTGCGCCTCTCCGGAATAGTGGTCTGCCTTACCGCGCCCCGCACGCCTGCAGGCAGGCCTGCATGTGTCCCCGGGTCTCTGCGGCGATAACGCAGCACTGCTCGAGCGAATACGCTTTTGCCCCGATAACCTCGAGGTTCAGTGGCCCGTCGTACCCGCCTTCGTGCAGGGCCCGCACATAGCCCACCAGGTCGATATCGCCGCGGCCGTTGGCCTGGTCCTCCGGCGCGCCGGGACCGGCCTGACGGCCCTTGCAGTCGCGGATGTGGACGTGGCGAACGCGAGGAAACACCGCCTTGATGGCGTCCACGGGGTTCTCGTCGGCGCGGTGGATATGGGAGGGATCCATGTCGATTCCGAACGCAGGCGAAGAGATGGCTTCCATGGCCCGCAGCGTCGTTGGCGTATCGAAAATACTGGCGCCCACGTGGGCCTTGACGCAGAGCGTAACACCGAAGGTCTCCGCCCTGTCCGCCAGCCGGCCGAGGGAATCTATGGACGCCTGCAGGCTATCCTCGTCGCCTGAGGTTCCGCCGGGTCCGCAGTTGATGATTGGAATGCCGATCTCGGACGCGGCCTGAAAAGCGGCCTCCATGATCTTCTCATCCTGGGACGGCTGCTCCATGGCCAGCAGTTCCAGACCGTACTCACGGGAAAGCCGCCGAATCTCCGGCGCGATGGCCCGCCAGTCCGACAGGACGAGATGCTCGCTCATGCCGCTGATCGCAGACACTTCGATGCCGTCATACCCGGCCATGGCAAGGTATTTAAAAGCCGTTTCCATGTCGTATCCACCGAACAGTACCGAGTTGGCGCCGAGCTTCATGGTCTCTCCTTTAGAGTTTTAGTCGCATTGGAACGGGCAACGGGCTGA
>JAPOOT010000032.1 GCA_026713285.1 Gemmatimonadota bacterium
CACGACGGTCGTGGTCGTGACGAATCCCAACAACCCGACCAGCACGGTGGTGGACCATGACGCGCTGGCGGATTTCGTGCGGTCCGTGCCCGAACGCGTTACGGTGTTCATCGACGAAGCGTATATCGATTACACGACCGATCCGGACTACCGCGACGCCATGTACCTGGCCCTCGAGCAGGATAATGTCATCGTCTCCCGGACGTTCTCCAAGGTTTACGGTCTCGCTGGACTGCGCGTGGGATACGCCGTACTGTCGCCCCGCTTGAGAAGAAAACTGTCGCTCTACAACCTGGGCGGTCCCCCGGGCAACCTGGGTCTGCATGCCGCCATCGCCGCGCTGGACGACCACGCCCATTACAAGCGGAGCCGCAGGACGGTGGAGGTGGGCAAGGCTTACCTGGGAAAGGCCTTCGACAGGCTGGGGATCCCGTATACGCCCAGCGATTCCTGTTTCGACCTGTTCCAGCTACGGGACGAAGCCGAGCGCGTGTTCAATACGCTCCAGGAGCGGAAGGTCTGGATCGGCGACGCCATGTGGTGGGGGCTGAAGGGGTATTTGCGCGTGACCGTCGGCACGCCGGATGAGAACGAGGCCTTCGTCAACACGCTGGAAACGGTATTGTAGAATGAATCCGGTACTGAAATTCGCGGACGTCCCGCTGGCACGGCCGATGGACCGGCGGGGCGATGCGGACTGGCTGAAAGCGCGGCTGAACCGGGAGGATACCCGCGTCATACCCGTCTGGCGCGACCTTAACCTGATTGGCGACGGGGAAGCGCCGGCCCGCACATCCGCCGTCATCTGCACGCAATCTTCCGCCGCGGACGTGCTGGCAGCCAGTTGCGAAACCGTGTTCCTGGGTATGGAGGACGGACGGGCCGTTTTCGCAGCGGACCTGTCCGACGCCGACGAAGGGGACGCTACGGCAGCGGCCGGAAGCCGGGGGACGTTCCAGGACCTGTGGCGCGCCGGTCCGTCTATCGAGACGCGCGGCGCGGCACTGATGGCGTACGCGCGGGGCATGCTTTACTGGCACCGCCAGAACCGGCACTGCGGCCGCTGCGGACACCGCACCGAAAGCCGGGATGGAGGTCACCGGCGCCGGTGTACACGGCGGGGCTGTGGGGGGCCCCTGTTTCCCCGTATCGACCCCGCGGTGATAACGCTGGTGGAGTTCCGTCCGGACGGCGGAGGCCCGCCCAGATGCCTTTTGGGAAACCACCACCGTCCGCCGCCAAACGTGTTTTCCACCCTATCCGGCTACGCGGAGCCGGGTGAAAGTCTGGAGGAAACGGTAGCCCGGGAAGTGTTCGAAGAGGTCGGCGTTCGCGTGCGCTCAGCATACTACCAGGCGTCGCAGCCCTGGCCTTTCCCGTCTTCGCTGATGCTGGGTTTCCGTGCGCGGGCCGAAACCACCGGGATCACGGTGAACCCCGATGAACTCGTGGATGCCCGCTGGTTCACCGCGGAGGAAGTACGGGCCTTCGGCGAATGGGGCGACGATACGGTGGCATACGCCTTGCCCCGACGGGATTCCATTGCCCGGTTTCTGGTCGATTCCTGGGTTTCCGAGGTGTCCGCACAATGACGAAGCAGGACCCGGACGGGCCGAGACAACCTCGGATCCGGCCGAGTCAACCTCAGGCCCGGCCGAGACAACCTCGGGTCCGGTAGAGACAACCAGCACCGGGAGAGGCATCCGATATCAACCAGGCGCCACTGATTCCAATCATGGAGCACACCATGGAAGACTATACGTCCCTCGTTCCTTACTATACATTCCCAGAGGATTCCGTCGAGGCGCAGGAGGCCGCGCTGGAGTCCAACCCCCTCCTGCTGCGGCTCCACGCGTCCCGTAAAAGCTACGAAGGAGATCCCCACCGGCCGCAGTACCATTACGTGAATCCCGAGGCGATGCTCAACGACCCCAACGGACTGTGCTTCTGGCAGGGACGATGGCACCTGTTCTACCAGGCCTATCCGCCCGAGGACACGCGACAGCACTGGGGACATGCCATTTCAGACGATCTCGTCCGCTGGCGCGATCTGCCTTACTGCATATATCCCAACCCGGAGCGTTGCTGTTACTCGGGCGCCGCACTGGTCGAGGAAGACCGCGTGATTGCCATGTACCACGGCACGGTCGCGGGGAACATGGTCGCCCTATCCAGCGATCCCCTGCTCCTCAACTGGGTGAAGGTCACC
>JAPOOT010000031.1 GCA_026713285.1 Gemmatimonadota bacterium
ACAATCCGTCAACTGGGACCGGGCCTGCTGCTGACCGGTTCAATCGTGGGTTCCGGCGAACTCATTGCCACCACGCGGCTGGGCGCCGAGGTCGGTTTCGTCGTTCTCTGGCTCATACTCCTGAGCTGCGCGGTCAAGGTGCCGGTGCAAAGCGAACTCGGCCGGCACGCCATCGCCACCGGCCAGACCACCTTCGTGGCCTTCAACAAGGTGCCCGGACCGCGGTTCCGGGTAACCTGGCTCGTCTGGGGAAGCCTGCTCCTCCTGCTCTGGAGCACCATGCAGGTGGGCGGCATTTTTGGAACGATGAGCCTGTCGCTTGACCTGATCTTTCCATTCTTCGGAAACACGT
This sequence comes from Gemmatimonadota bacterium, assembly GCA_026713285.1. Classification (GTDB taxonomy): domain Bacteria; phylum JAAXHH01; class JAAXHH01; order JAAXHH01; family JAAXHH01; genus JAAXHH01. The sequence goes on from JAPOOT010000031.1 coordinate 353, forward strand.
CCTGGCTGATCATTCTCACCCTGGTCGGCATGGGGCTCGGCCTCGTGGGTCAGTACATGACGCTGGAACGGATTACCACCCTCCTGGTGGCCCTGTTCACCTTCACGACGCTGGCCAGCGCGCTGCTCCTGTTCTGGACCCCCTATGCCGTCACACCGGCAGCGCTCCTGGACGGATTGCGGTTCGCCCTCCCGTCGGACGGCGCCGTGACGGCCTTCGCCGTCTTCGGCATCACCGGTGTAGGCGCTTCCGAACTGTTGCTTTACCCATACTGGTGCGTGGAAAAGGGCTATGCCCGTGCGGCCGGACCCCGCGACGGCAGCGCGGCCTGGCGTGAACGCGCCCTGGGATGGATCAGCGTGATGAAGAAGGACGTATGGCTGTGCATGGTCATTTATACGGTGGCGACGCTGGCCTTCTTCTTCCTTGGCGCGGCCGTGCTCCACGCCCAGGGCCTTGTTCCGGAGGGGTTCGGCACCGTGCAGATCCTTTCCGGGATGTACACCGAAACACTGGGAAACTGGGCGTTCTACCTGTTCGGCGTCGGTGCTTTCGTAGTCCTGTTTTCGACGTATTTCGTCACCATCGTAGGCCAGTCGCGCATGCTGGCGGACGCCCTTTCGGTACTCGGCTTCATAACCTACCCGCGACCCGAGGACAGACGCCGCGTAGTGCGGGTGATCGGCGTCCTGCTGCCCCTGGTTTACCTCGTCCTCTTCGTCTTGTGGTCCGCGCCGGTCACGATGGTGATCATCGGTGGACTGATGCAGACGATCCTGCTGCCGGCTATTGGATGGGCGGCGCTCTATTTCAGCCGGACCACGGCGAAGGAAGCGGGCGTCCCGCCGTCCAGGACCTTGCAGGTCGCGCTGACTGCCGCCACGATCATCATGGCCGTTTTTGCCGTGTACGCGGTGTGGGTTAGATTTTAAGCAAGGCCGGACCAGAAAAGACCACGCGGGACCGGGCCCGAGGCGGGATGAATCGCGATCAGACCAGGCTGGATTGCTGGTCGCGGGTACGATGGGCCTCCCGATCAGACCAGGCTGGATTGCTGGTCGCGGCACGATGAGCTTCCCGATCAGACCAGGCTGGATTGCTGATCGCGGGCACGATGGGATGAGGCCCTCGACCGGGGCGGTCCGTAACCGCCACCACCGGCGGACAGGGCGACGATGTGGTCCCCCGGCAGAATCGGTACCTCGGTTTCCTTGGACTTCAACATTCTTTCCGTGCCGTTGGATACCACCTTGTAGCGGTGCGGCAGGCCCGGCTCGCCGCCGAACAGTCCGAAGGGCGGATTGATCACGCCGTCTCCGGCCATATTCAGTTTCGCTGGTTCGTCCCCCTCGTAGACCATTTCGAAAACCGCGCCCAGACCGCCCCGCCACGTGCCGTCTCCTCCTGATCCCGGCCTCAGGTCGTTCCGGACGATCTTGAAGGGGAAGCGCTCCTCGGTGATCTCCACACTGGGACTCCGGATCGCCCCGGCCACGTTGACCTCGCCCACGCAGGACCAGCCGTCGTACCCCCGGGAAGCGCCTCCTCCGCCCCGTCCGAAGAAGAAATGCCAGATGAAGCGTTGGCCCGTCCGCGGGTCGCGTCCGGTGATCGCGAAACGAAGCCGCCTGGAAAACCCCGCGTTCACGGCATCAGGCGCCACGGGCGCCAGCGCCTTGAAGACGGCCTCCACGATCTCTTCCCCGCAGTGATTGGTGCTCATGCAGACCGGCGCGGGAGGATTCGGGTTCACGATCAGCCCCTTCGGGGCGATCACCTTCACCGGACGCATGGATCCCTCGTTTTTGGGCACGTCGGAGGGCGCAATGTACATGATGGCGACGTGAGCCAGCGAGCGTGTATTGGCGTAGGCGCTGTTGATGAATCCGGTGACCTGGGGACTCGAATCGCCCAGGTCAATGGTCATGTTGTCGTCCTGGACGGTGACCCGGGCGCGGATGGGGATCGACACGGCGTCGAACCCGTCGTCGTCCAGCAGCGTTTCCCCGTAGTACACGCCGTCCCTCCAGCCGGTAATCAGTTGCCGGATTCGCCGTTCCGCGCTGTCCAGGATGGCCGTGACGGAGGTTGTGAGGCCTTCGGCGCCGTAATCGTCGAGGAGCGACTGCAGCCGGCGGGCGGCGATCTGTACCGAACCGATCTGGGCGTGCAGGTCTCCGGTGAAGTTCTCCGCGTGGCGCACGTTGACCGCAAGCATGCGCAGCAGGTCCTCCCTTGGCCGGCCCGCTTCGTACAGCCTCACGGGAGGTATGCGAAGGCCTTCGTGGTAAAGTTCGCTGGCCGACGGATTGTAACCTCCGTGGGTTCCTCCGCCGATGTCGCTGTGATGGGCGCGGTTGACCGCGAAGAACAGCAGGTTTCCGTCGCGGAACACGGGATAGATCGCCGTGATGTCCGGCAGGTGGCTGCCGCCGAAATAAGGGTCGTTCAGGATGAACAGATCGCCTTCGACGATGCCATCTCCGAAGTACTCGCGCACCGCTTCGACGGCCGGCGGCAGGGCGCTGATATGCACGGGTATGCCCTCGCCCTGCGCCACGAGTTGTCCCTCCGCGTCAAGGATCGCGGTGGAGAAGTCCCGGCTGGAGTTCAGGATCTGCGACATGGAGGTGCGGATCATGACGTCGGCCATCTCGCGGGCGATCGATTCCAGGCGGTGCCCCACGACCGAATGGGTAACCGGGTCCGATGTGACCGATGCCTGGTCCGAGGTGGCCGACACCGGGTCCGAGGTGACCGATGCCTGGTCCGAGGTGGCCGAGACCGGGTCGGGCGTGGTGTGCGAAACGGACAGTACCATGCCCCCGTAGGGGTCGATTTCGAGCCGGTCGCCTTCTTCCACGAGTACGGTGGTGAAGTCGGACTCCACGATGGCCGGTCCTTCGATCCCGACTCCGGGCGCCAGGTCGTCGGCCGCGAAAACGGCGGCCTCGGTCCAGGCGCCGGTGTATATACGCCGCGTGCCCTTGCGGGCAGCAGGGGACGATGCGGCGCTCGCTTTCTCCGGCAGGATGATGGAGGGCAGTTTCCCGGTCACCGTGGCACGCAGTGTGACCAGGCGGACTTCCTGGTCGAGTTGATGGTAGGAGTAGAGGACCTGGTATCTTTCGTGAAACAGTGCCGCCCAGGTACGCCGGATGGCGTCGTCGTCCTGGTCCAGATCCGGGATGCTCACGTTGACTTCATAGATCTGGTCCAGGTACCGCATGTCGGCCGTGAACAGGGTAGTGATGTCATCGCCTGCCAGTCCCTGTTTCCTGAGCTGTGCGGCGCCCTGTTCCGCCATGCGGTCCGTCAGCCTTCTCACTTCGTCCAGGTCGACCACGTCCAGGCTGGCCGTGAATGACTGCGCAAAGTCGTACCTCAGGTCGGATGCGAGCATGCCGTAGGCTGAAAGCACCGGGGCCGCCGAAGGGAGATGGACCGTGCCAATGCCGGTCTTGCGGGCCACCTTGCCCACGTGAAGTCCCGCCGCGCCGCCGAAGGCCAGCAGGGAGAAGTTCCGGGGATCCCCGCCGCGCCGCACGGTCAGCAGCCGAATGCCTTCGGCCATAGCCGTGGTTACGACGTCCAGCACGCCGTGTGCGGCTTCCTCAACTGCAAGCCCCAGGGGTTTCGCCACGTGTGCTTCCAGTGCCTCGTGAGACCGTTCCGGATGCAGCCGGGTCCGCCCGCCCAGGAAATTACTCGGATCGAGGTACCCCAGGACCAGGTTCGCGTCGGTCACCGTGGGCCGGTCGCCTCCCTGCCCGTAACAGGCCGGCCCCGGATCGGCCCCGGCGCTCTGGGGCCCCACGTGCAGGGTGCCTCCGTCATCCACCCGGGCGATGCTGCCGCCGCCCGCCCCCAGCGTATGGAGATCGATCATCGGCACGGCGATTTTCCATCCCCCTTCGTAGTGTTCGCCCGAAACCTGCGGATCGCCGCCTTCGATCACCGAAATGTCCGTGCTCGTCCCGCCCATATCGAATCCGATGAGATCGGTCTCGCCGATCAGCCGGCCATAGGCCACGGCGCCGCTGACGCCGCCGGCGGGACCCGAGAGTATAGCCTGCACCGCCTGCCGTGCCGCGGCGTCCAGCGGTGTGACGCCGCCGTTGGAGGTCATAGTGAGTATTTCGTTCTCCAGCCCCAGTCCCGAAGTCTCTTCCTGCATGCGCCTGAGGTACCTGGCGTAGACCGGTCCCACGTAGGCGTTGACGGCCGTCGTGCTCAGCCGGTCGTATTCCTTGATCTGCGGCAGGATCCCGGAGGAGAGCGACAGGTAAAGGTCGGGATGCCGCTCCCGGATGCGTTCGCCCACGAACCGCTCATGGGCCGGGTTCAGGTAGGAGAAAATCAGACACACGGCCACGGATTCCACGCCGGCCTGTACGAGGACGTCCAGAATCTCGTCCAGCGCTTCGTCATCCACAGGCGCTTCGACGTCGCCGTCGGCGCGGACACGCTCCGCGAGCGTACGGCGCAAAGCCCTGGGCACCAACGGTTCCACGGGCGTCATCCGGAGATTGTACCGGTCTTCTTTCAAGCCTTCCCGAAGCTCCAGGAGGTCCCGGAAGCCCTCCGTCGTAATCAGGCCGACCCGGGCGCCCTTGCGCTCAAGCAGCGTGTTGGTCGCGACGGTGGTGCCATGGATGAACAGGCGCGTCTGAGCCAGAAGTTCGGCAATGGGAAGACCGTAGGATCCTGCAATGTCCCGGAGCCCGTCCATCACCGCGTCGGAAGGCGCGTCGGGGGTGGATGCCGTCTTGAAGTAACGAGGCGCGGAACGACCTTCGACCACGACGAAATCCGTGAATGTCCCGCCAACGTCAATGCCGATGGAAAAGGGCTGAGGAGTGTCGTCCGTGGACCGACTATTCATGGGGGTTCTCCGGACCGTGTTGACGAAAAACGATCTGTGTCCTATACTATCGAAAGGCTCGTGTGAAGGGCTCGCAGAACGGAGTGCGGACGCCGCATGCCGGAGCACGGCAGCATCCCACAGGTCCTATCGAAGATACAGCTGGACGAATATATGAATACAGACCGCATTTTCGAAAAAAACGAACACTGGATCAAGCGAAAACTAAGCGCCGATCCCGGTTATCTCGAGCGGCTTTCGCGGCAACAGCAACCCGATATACTCTACATCGGATGCGCCGACAGCCGAGTAGCTCCCGAGGCCTTCATGGCCGCCGGGCCGGGTGAGGTCTTCGTGCACCGCAACGTGGGCAATCTGGCGATCCCCCTCGACCCGAACACCGGGTCCGCCGTCGTCTACGGGGTCGAACACCTGAAAGTCGGGCACGTCGTCGTGTGCGGGCACTACGACTGCGGTGCGGTGAAGGCGGTCATTCAGTCGGAGGACCTCGGCACGCTCGAGCCCTGGCTTCGGCACTTGAGGAAGGTCTACCGCCGCAACGAATGCGAACTGGTGTCCATCCCGGATATCGCGGCCCGGTGCGACCGCCTGGTCGAATGCAATGTCCGCGCGCAATGCGCCAACATATTGGAGTTTCCGGAGGTGCGGAAGTCGATCGAAGAGCGCGCGTTGCAGGTGCACGGCTGGGTCTTCGACCTGCGCAACGGGCTGATCAAGGACCTTGCGGTCGGTCCCGTTCGGAAATGAAATCGCGCTTCCGATCGGCCCGATGCCCCTTCGACCGGTTTTTACCTGCTATTTGCGGCATAGGCCACGCCGTCAGTCTCCCCCCGCCTGCTTCCGCAACACCCTGCCCGCCAGCGCGCCCGTATGTTCCCCCGATTCTATCACGACCGTGCCATTGACCAGGACGCTGTCGATACCCCGGGCATACTGATGTGGATTCATGAAGTCCGCCCGGTCGATGACGGAATCCGGATCGAAGACCACAAGATCGGCGACATGCCCGACATCGATCGTGCCGCGGCCGGTAAGGCCCAGCCTGCGGGCCGGCAAGCCGGTCATCTTGTGAACGGCGGTGGGCAGATCGAACAACCGGTCTTCACGGCAGTACTTGCCGAGTACCCTGGGAAAGGTCCCGTAGTACCTGGGATGGGGCCTGGTCTCGCTTAAAGGGCCATAGTCCGCCGCGGCTCCACCGTCCGACGCGACCATGACGAGCGGATGGGTCAGCACGGAACGGATCTCCTCCTCGCTCATGCCGAACCCCACCATGCCCACACTCCCGTTCTCCGCGATGAGGAGTTCCCGGACGAAATCGAAAGGGTCCTGTCCGCTGCGCGCGACGATCTCCGACACCCGTCGTCCCACGTAGTCCTGGTTTTCCGCCCTGCCGACCGACGTGATCATCACGGCGCTCCAGTCTCCCAGCATGTCGACTTTCTCAATGGCCGCCTGTTTCATCAGGGACAGTGTTTCCGGTGTCTGCAGCCGGCTCAGAAACGCCTCGGCGCCGCCGGCCCGGAACCGGGTTGGAAAAAGGTTCTGCAGCGTCGTCGCGTAGGCGATGTAGGGATACCGGTCCAGGGTGATGTCCATCCCTTCCCCGACAGCCCGTTCAATCATTTCGAAGGCCACGGAGACCTTATCCCGGTTGCGCCTGCCGGAGGCTTTGAAGTGGGCGATCTGCAGGGCGATTTCGGCCTTCCTTGCGGTACTGATCGCTTCGCTTACGGCTTCTATGAGGTAATCGTCCTCGTTTCGCATGTGGGTGGCGTAAAATCCGCTATACCCGGCCGCGACACGACCGAGTTCGGCGATTTCATCCTCGTCGGCGAAACTTCCGGGAGTATATTCAAGCCCGGAGGAGAGACCCCAGGCCCCTTCCGACATGGCCTGGTCCACAAGCGCCTTCATGGTATCGATCTGCCGCGCGCTGGCCGAAACGTTTTCATATCCGACCACATATCCGCGAATGGTGCCCTGCCCCGCCAGAGATATGAAGTTGACCCCGATGCCCTGCAGTTCCAGCGTGTTGAACAGGCCCGTGAAGTCCGTCCAACCGATATCCACGCCGTACCGCCGGCCGTAACCGTCCCGCAGCGACCTTTGCCGGTCTTCGGTCAGGGGTGCCAGCGATGAGCCGTCCTGACCGGCCACTTCCGTGGTTACACCCTGCCTGATCTTGCTTTCGGCCCTGGGATCGACCAGCAACGAAAGGTCGGTGTGCGAATGTATGTCAATGAATCCCGGGCAGACGATCCTCCCCGCAGCATCGATCGTCTTCGCACCCGTTCCCCTGACCGGACCGATCTGGACGATCCGGTCTTCCGCGATGGCAATGTCCGCATCCACGGGAGGCGCACCCGTACCGTCGATCACGCGTCCGCCTCTTATAATCACATCGTAATGCTGAGCGATCGCACATCCGTCAATCATCAGCGGCAAAGCGCCGACAGCCGCGCCGGCGCCCGCAAGTCCGGTGCTCCTGAGAAAGGTACGTCGGGTCCAATCCATGCGTTCTGCTCCCGTTAACCGGTCAGTCGAATCTTCAGTCCCTCATCAGCAAGAAACTGCTTGATGGAATTCACCGAGTAATGTCCGTAATGCAGCATGGAAGCCACCAGGGCCGCGTCGGCGCGGCCGGCCGTAAGCGCGTCGTATAGGTGCTCGGGCCGTCCCCCGCCGCCGGAGGCGATGACCGGGATCCCCACGGTTTCGGCGATCATCCGGGTCAGGGTCAACTCGTAGCCTTCGAGGGTGCCGTCCGCGTCGATGGAATTGACGACGATCTCACCCGCCCCGAGGGCCTCGCCCCGCCGGGCCCATGCGATGGCGTCCATGCCGGTGTCCCGGCGGCCGCCATGGGTCACGATTTCGTAACCGGAAGGCAACGAACCGGATGATTTGGCCTTCACGTCCATGGACAGCACGACGGCCTGTACCCCGAATGCGTCGGCCGCTTCGGAAATGACACCTGGATTTGCGACGGCCGCCGTGTTCAGGTTCACCTTTTCCGCGCCGGCTTCAAGCACCTTTCTGCAGTCCTCGACCGTTCGCAGGCCCCCGCCCACCGAAAAGGGGATGAATACCTGCCGGGCTACCTCTTCCACCACGTCCAGCATGATGCCTCGCTGGTCGCTCGACGCCGTAATGTCGTAGAAGACGAGTTCGTCCAGGCCGGCCTCGTAGTACCGTCTCGCCGCCGAAACCGGGTCGCCGATGTCTTTCGTGTTGACGAAACGGACGCTCTTGACCAGCCGGCCGTCCCGGACGTCCAGGCAGGAAATGAGCCGCTTGCTCAGCATGCGTTCCCGTCCCACTTCACGAATTCGTCCAGGATCTTCAGGCCCACGGGACCGCTTTTCTCCACGTGAAACTGGGTCGCGACGATGTTGTTCCTGCCGATGACGGCCGCAAACTCAACGTCGTACCGGCTTTTTGCCAGTACATCCGTATCGTCAACCGGCGCTGGATAGTATGAATGTACGAAGTAGACCTCGTCGCCCGTTCGCAGGTGACGGAGCACGGGATGCGCGCTGCACACCCGCAGTTCGTTCCATCCCATGTGCGGTACCTTCAGGGCGGCGTCCTCCGGTTTGAATCGAAGGCACCTGCCCTCGATCAGGTCCAGACAGCGCTGGTCGGTTTCCTCGGAATCCGAAAGCAGTATCTGGCAGCCGACGCAGATCCCCAGGATGGGCGTTCCCCTGGCGGCGGCCGATTTGAGCGCTACGTCGAGCCCTCTTTCGCGGAGGGTTTCCAGGGCGGAATGAGCATGGCCCACCCCGGGGAAGATGATGCGTTCCGCGTGGTCCAGGTCATCCGGGACCGACGTGATGATCGAACCCACACCCAGGTGGTCCAGCGCTCTTTTCACCGAGGTCTGATTTCCAGCGTCGTAATCTACAATGTGAATCATGGAGAAGTGCGTTCGTCGAGGTTGCCTGGAGGGTACCGATCCGATTCCAACCGCATGTCCCTAGTAATCCCGGCAGAGGTTATTTGTCAAGGGAAAGATGGCGCAGCGGGGCTGCCGCGGAAGCCCTTTTATCTTGAATAGGACGTTGACATGAACGATAGGCGTTTCTATACTGGTTTGGTCCGTCATCGCACCCCGACTGCCGCGCCGGAATTCGCCCCGGACCGTGAACCCGGCGCACTGAATTCGCACCATCCGGAATCGGTAACCAAATGCTCTTCAACGTCGAACGGGCAACGGAGTACATGCGGGACTGCGGTCTCGACGCGCTGGTCGCGACTTCGCCCGTGAATATCACCTATTTCACGGATTATTTCATCTGGATCGACGGACTCATGAAGGAGTACATGGTCAGCCCCGGCGGTTCGGCGGATATAGCGCAGGGATACGCGCTGTTTCCGGCCGACGGCGAGCCCGCGCTGGCGGTTACCGGATCGATGCTGGCCGTCAACGGCGTGGACCTCGGTGTCCGTGATCTCAGGGTAAGCGGCGACTCCGGACTGGACTGGTCGCTGGCGCCTCGGTCGCTGTCCGGCCGGATGGACCGGATGTACGCCCTTGTGAAGGATGCGCCGGGTTACGGCACGACGACCGAGGCACTCGCCGGCGCCTTGAGCGACCGGGGACTTGTGAGCGGGACACTGGGCGTGGAGGCGGACGGGATGACCGCCGGCCGGTACGCGCAGCTGCGCCGGACGCTCCCGGACGCCCGGCTGCTCGATTGCTCGAACCTCATCCGGCTGCTCCGCATGGTCAAGACCGGCGACGAGATCGACCGGCTCGCGCAGGCGGCGGAAATCAGCGAGACGGCGGCCATGTCGGCCATGGAACAGGCGCGACCGGGCGACAACGTGCAGGACGTCATCCGCCGGTTCAGGGCGGAGTTGGGGGGCCGGGGAGCGGACTTGGATCATTTCGCCTTCGGGGTCCACGGGCTGGGTATCGCGACGGAACCCGATTTCATCCTGGGAGAATCCGACGTGGAATATGTGGACTGGGGGTGCAGGTACCGCTCGGTTTATTCGGATACCGGGACCACTTACGCCATGCGGCCCATGTCCGGGGACATGCAAGGCCGGTTCGACGTGCTCCGCGCGTCCATGGACGCCGGCCTGGCGGCCATACGGCCCGGAATCCATTCCTCGACGGTCCAGGCGGCGATGCAGGACGTGGTGGACGATGCCGGCATGGCCATGTATCCTCACGGCCACGGGGTCGGCATGGAAGTGCGGGACTACCCCATCCTGGCGCCGGATAACGGCCTGAGGATCACCGATGACTGCGTGGATGTTCCGTCCGACCTCGTCATCGAAGAAAACATGTTGCTTAACGTGGAAGCGCCGCTCTGCCTGGCGGGGGTCGGTTCCCTGCACCTGGAACAGTCCGTCGTCGTGACGGACAGCGGGTTCCGTCCTCTCGTCGAGCAGCAACGGGAGCGGCCGGTGTTTCCCCTTGGCGCATCGACGTAGGAGATGGGAAGTAACTTGTCGGCAAGCGTTTCAAGTAGCAGCTTCGGCAATGGAGACCGCGCCCGGACAGCCGGCTTAGACACCAACTTCGGCAGCGACATCGGCATCCTATGAAAATCACAGGGATCCAACTTCATCAGCCCGCGGGCCTGTTTCGCTTGCTGACCGACGCCGGGCTCGAGGGGCACTGTACCGGGGTTGCCGCCTCGGGGCACGACGTCGATCGCGTGGCATCCATCCTGGTGGATACGAACCCCGTAGACCGGGAACGGACCTGGTGGGCGATGAAGGATCCGGGTGAAGGGTTGTCCGCATCCCTTCGCGCCGGGATCGACGTTGCCCTGTGGGACCTTTCCGCGAAGATCGCGGGCCGGCCGCTGTTCAGGCACCTGGGCGGATTCAGGGACCGCGTTTCAGTCTGCCGGACTGGTACGGCGGCAGGCACTGATCGGACTGATGGGGTCCCCTCCGAGATCGTCCGGGAAGCGAAAGACGCGCGGCAGGCCGGGTTCGGAGCCTACCGATTCGGCATGCGGACCGACGAGACCTCGCTGATCCAGCTGATACATGAAGTGCGGGCGGCCGTGGGTCCGGAATTCCCGTTGGTGCTCGACGGCCAGGCCCGATGCGTAATCGACGAGGCGATACGAATCGGCAGGGCGCTCGACGTGGCGGATTATTTCTACTTCGACCGTCCCCGTCCACCCGGAGATCACTCCGGCGGGAAACAGGTGGCCGGTGAGATCGATACGCCGACCAGCACCGAGGTGTCCAGTCCCATTGAGGCGTCTCAGGTCATGTCGGCCGGGTCCGCCGATCACATTCGCACCGACGTGCAACGTTGCGGCGGCCTGACGGACGTATTGAAGTCGGCCCGCTGCGCCGAGGCCTTTGGCGCTTACTGCCATCTGGGCGGTATAGGGATCTGTGACGGCTTCGCCCATCTGCATCTGGCCGGCGCCATCAGAAACACGCCCTTTCTTGAGATGGCCGGGCAAGAGACCGTGTCGCCTTTCCTGCGAAACGTGCCGCGGGCAGTAAACGGGTTTGTCCAGGTGCCCGATCTTCCGGGTCTCGGCATGGAAGTCGACCTGGACGCGGTCATGGATAGCACATCGGAATTGAT
>JAPOOT010000030.1 GCA_026713285.1 Gemmatimonadota bacterium
CGGCGGTCTTCCACCAGGTACAGGATGATCCCGTTATCCAGGACGACCCTGGTTGGCGTCGGTGTTACTATGTCATTGAGCGGTGGGAATTCCAGCTCCCGGTAGTCCTTCTGGGCCGCGGCCGGCACGGCCGAGAGGACCATTCCTGCCATCACCAGGCCAAGTGTAGCGATCTTAAGACGGGTACTGCGCATGGGGTAAACTCCTGTGTTCAGTGCCAGGGACAATCGAGCCGTCCGCGTTTCCAGTCGCGTTTCTATTCCGTAGATTCGTCTTCCGTGGTTACAATCGAAGCCACCGTCCGGTTCTTGGGTACCAGGTACTGATTGGCAACGCGCTTGATATCCCCGGCGGTCACTTCACTGATCTGGTCTATACTATGGAAGAGTTCCCGCCAGTCACCCGTAAGCACATGAAAATAAGCCATTTGAAGCGCAAGTCCCATATTGGAGTCGAGCTGGCGGATCAGGTTTACCCGGGCTCGCACTTTTGCCCTGGAAAGTTCCTCTTCGGTCACTTCCTCGTTCCGGATGCGTTCGATTTCTTCCTCGATGGCTTTCTCGGTATCGGCGGCGGTATGATCCTTGCTTGGAAAGGCAAAGAACACCATCATGTTGGGGTACTTGCTGCCGGGAAAGTCCGTAAAGGAAGACGCGTTGACCGCGATTTTCTGTTCCTTGACGAGTGACGTGTACAGGCGGCTGGTCCGGCCGCTTCCGAGAATATCCGACAGGACGTTGAAGACCACGTCGTCTTCATGATTTATGTCGACCTTGTGGTAACCCATCAATATCACCGGCTGCGACTTGTCCTCCATGATCACGCGGCGCTCCGCCAGTTGAGGGGGTTCAACCGTTTCAACCGGTTCTACGGGAGGCCCGGCCGGAAGGCGATCGAAATACTCGTGGGCCAGTTCCTTGACGTGCGCGGGGTCCGCGTCGCCCGATATGATGATCGTCAGATTGTCGGCGCCGTAATACCGTCTGAAGAAATCCATGGCCTCCGCCCGGGTCATGGACTCCAGGTCCGACATGTGGCCCAGGGTCGGCTCGCCATAGGGATGGGCCTTGTAGGCGGTACTCAGCATTTCCTCCACCAGGCGTCCGGTCGGACTGCTTTCGCTCATCCGCCGTTCTTCCATGACCACGTCCCGTTCGATGAAGAATTCCCGGAGCACCGGGTCGAGGAAGCGGCTCGACTCCAACGCGAAGAACAGCTCGAGCTTGTTGGAAGGGAGGTTGTAGAAGTACCTCGTGGCATCCCGGCTGGTGGTCGCATTCAGGCCGGTGCCGCCCGACCTGTCGATGGCTTCGTCCATGGCGCTGGACTCGGCGAGTTCACGAGCCGCCTTCTTGGCTTCCTCGAAGTCCTGCTCGAGGCCTGCCAGGCGCTCGGAGTCGGCCTGGTGGCCCTTGTGCCGCTCGCGACGGAGTTCGTCGAATATCTCGTCCACTTTCTTCATGGCCGCGTACTCGGCTTCCAGGTCCATCGCGCCGATGGTCGTCGTGCCCTTGAAGGCCATGTGCTCGAAGACATGGGCCAGGCCGGTAATGCCCTTGACCTCGTCCACGGAGCCGACGTCCGCGTAGGTCAGGACGGTGAGGACGGGGGCGTCATGGTTCTCCACCACGATGAAAGTCAGTCCGTTGTCGAGGGTGAATTCCGTGACGTTTTTCTCAAAAGCGGCCAGGTCCTGGGCCTGCGCAGGGCCGGACAACGCAAGAATCGCGATAACCAGTGGGACGTACCGCGTTAAATGGTCTATCATGTAAACAACCTCCAGGGATATCGTGTTTGTGAATCAGATGAACTCGTTTAGTATAAACATCTCGTTCGGTACAAACTTCCTCATTCAGAATAAACTCCATAATACCTTATTACTCAAGTTTCTCGAATCACTCAAGTGTTTACGAACTGGTGGAAATCGTTTCCGCTTTCTCAAGTTCGCCCAGGTAGGCCCCCACGGCGTTCTTCAACCCCATATCCAGCGCGTCGGCGACCAGCGCGTGGCCGATGGAGACTTCGAGCACGTTCGGGACCGTGCCGCAGAACACCGCCAGGTTGTCGAGGTTGAGATCGTGACCGGCGTTGACGGCCAGGCCGATCTCGTGGGCGCGTTCCGCCGCCCTGGCGAAGGACGACAGTACGGGTTGCACTTGTTCCGGTCCTTCCGCAAAGGCCACGGCATAGGGTTCGGTATACAACTCGATCCGGTCCGCGCCGATATCCGGAACGCGCTCGATCTGGTCGAGATCCGAGTCCATGAACAGGCTGACCCGGCAGCCGAGGTCCTTCAGTTCCGCGATGATCGGTTTAAGTCTTTCGGCGTTGGCCTTCACGTCCCAGCCTTGATCCGATGTGAAGGCGTCCGGGTCGTCGGGGACCAGGGTCGCCTGGGTGGGGCGGACCTTGCGGACGATGTCCATGACCTGGTGGAAGGGATTGCCCTCGATATTGTATTCGATCTCCGGATAATCTTTCAGCATTTCGGCCAGGTCGTCCACGTCGCCTGGCGTGATGTGCCGCTGGTCGGGCCTCGGGTGCACGGTGATGCCGTAGGCCCCGGCCTCGATCGCGGTCCGCGCCGCGCCGGTTACGCTGGGTATGCCGTGCACGCGCGTGTTCCGTAACAGGGCCACCTTGTTGACGTTGACGCTGAGTCTGGTCATGAGTGCAAGCTCCGATACGTGACCGTCTGAATGGACTCTGTATTCCCTTGAACCGCTGTTTATCTTCAAACGTTCCGCCGGCCGCGCCGGTTGCCGCTCCGCGTTCGGTTGCCGCGCCGCCGAACGTCCTATTGGCCGCGTTCGGTTGCCGCGCCGCGTTCGGTTCCACTGGCTGTGTGGCTCATCCGGGCATCCACGGAGGCAGTTCCCCGTGCGCCGGCAGCCGGATGAACCGCGCATTGTTGATGGCCGGATGCCGCAGGATTTCGTCGATGGATGCCTGGGGCGGGACGTCGTCCAGGTTCAATACGCCCACTGCCTTGCCGCCGGGCGTATTCCCCAGCCTACCTACGGCCATCTGGGCTATGTTGACCCTGTACCGTCCGAACGTATCCCCTATGGCGCCGATGATTCCGGGCACGTCGTTGTGGCTGAACACCAGGAGGTTGCCGTCCAGGTACGCCTCCATGCGGTGTTCGCCCAGGCGGATCAACCGGGGCATGTTGTTGCCGAAAACCGTACCGTCGGCCCGGTAGGTCTCGTCGGCGCAGTCTATCTCCGCGCTGATAGCCGAGGTGAAAAACCCACCCGCGCTCCGCGTCTCTTCCGACAGGTGGATCCCCCGTTCGCGGAGCAGCATCTCACCGTTGATGATGTTGACTTCTTCGTCCAGCGCGTGTTCGAGCAGTCCCGCACAGAAGGCGGAGGTGAGCAGACGCGTATTCTCATCGACCACCTTCCCCCGGTAGGTAAGGCGGCACGCGCGCGGCCCTCCGCTGTGCCATTGGGAAAGCAGGATGCCCAGCCGGTAGGCCACGTCGAGATATCCGCCCAGCGTCTGGAGGGTATTCGAATCGATGGCGACCGCGTTCACCGCGTGGCGGACTTCGCCCGTGACCAGAAAACTGACCAACAGGTCGACGGCTTCCACGGCGACGCCGGCCTGCGCCTCTTCCGTGCTGGCGCCGAGATGGGGCGTACACAGCACGCCCGGCATGTTGAACAGCGGACTGTCCACGCAGGGTTCTTCCTCGTAGACGTCCAGCGCCACGCCGGCCAGTTGCCCGGATTCCAGCCCCCTGATCAGCGCTTCCTCGTCGTAAATGCCCCCCCGGGCACAGTTGACCAGGCGCGCGCCGGGTTTGAGCAGGTCGACTTCTTCGTTGCTCACCAGGTGATGCGTCTCCGGCGTGAGGGGGGTATGCACGGTCAGGTAATCCACCTCCGGCAGCAGGTCGCGCAGATCGTTTACGTATTCCACACCCAGTTTGGCGGCCTGTTCGGGCGAAAGGAAGGGATCGAAACCGACGACGCGCATGGCGAAGGCCTGCGCCCGCGCGGCGACTTCCCGGCCGATGCGTCCCATCCCGATGATGCCCAGGGTCTTTCCGGCGAGCTGGACCCCCGTGAACGCGCCGCGGTCCCACCGTCCTTCCATGAGACTCCGGTTCGCCGGCGCGATGTTGCGCGACAGGGCCGCGATGAGCGTAAAAGTGTGTTCCGCCGTGCTGAGCGTGTTCCCGGCCGGGGTGTTCATGACCACGATGCCCTGGCGGGTCGCCGCCTCCCGGTCGATGTTGTCCGTCCCCACCCCCGCGCGGACGATGCCGCGGAGTCGCCGGTTGCCTCTCAGGACCTCTGCCGTGAGCTTCGCCTCGCTCCTGCAGATCGCGCCGTCGTATTCCAGCAGGGCCTCTCGCAGGGCATCTCCGCCGAGGCCGGTGCGCACGTCGTGCGTTACGCCTTCCGCCCGCTCGAGCCGGTCGAGCCCTTCCCGGGCCAGTTTATCGAGTACGATGATGCGGTTCATGGCGATCTTCCAAATCCTTATACGCGGGTCGAACAGCCGGTTGGACCGGTTTCTTTCCACGTCGTTCGGACCGTGATCGCAGCCGTCCGAAAAAAACGTAAAATACCTTGCGCCAATGGCTCATATCAACCTATTTTTGCTATGTTATCCTTTATATTCAGTTCCGCATCACATCGCCGGTCTTTTCCTCAGCGCCAGCGTCCCGCCCTTTCATGAAGGGCAGCCCGTTGAATCTGCCCTAAGGACGACCCCCGTGTCCTCATTCGTTCATCTGCACAACCATACCCATTACAGCCTGCTCGACGGCGCCAGCCGAATCGAGGATCTCGCCGAAACCGCCAAAGCCTTTGGCATGCCCGCCATTGCCATGACCGATCATGGGAACATGTTCGGCGCCGTGGAATTCTACAAGACCGTCACGGCCGCGGGACTGACGCCGATCATCGGCTGCGAGTTGTACCTGGCGCCGGGCAGCCGGAAGGAAAAACGTCCGGTACGGGGCGGCGAGCGCGCCGACCAGACGACCCACTTCGTTGTGCTCGCGCAGAACGCGACCGGTTACCGGAACCTGATGAAGCTCACCTCCGCGGGATATCTCGAGGGTTTCTACTACAAGCCGCGCGTGGACATGGAATTGCTGGAAAAGCACAGCGAGGGGCTGATCGCCCTGTCCGCCTGCGCAAAAGGGCCGCTCGCCAACCTGGTGGTGGACGGCCAGATAGACCAGGCGCGGACGAAGTGCCGGCAGCTCAAGGAGATCTTCGGATCCAACTTCTACCTGGAGATCCAGGATCACGGACTGGATTTCGACAAGCCCATAAACAACGCGATGATCGATTTCTCCCGGGAGTTCGACCTCCCCATCGTCGCGACCAACGACGCCCACTACCTTAGAAGAGACGACGCACCCGCCCAGGACGTGCTGGTCTGCATCCAGACCGGGAAGGAACTGAACGACCCAAAGCGGCTCAGGTTTGCCACGGATTCGCTCTACTTCAAGAACGCGGACGAGATGGACCAGTTGTTCGGCCATGTTTCCGGCGCCCTGGCAAACACCGTATCCATCGCCGAGTCCATTGAATTTGAAATGGAAATGGGCAATTTCAAGTTTCCCCACTTCCCGTTGCCGGAGGGCTATGACAGCGCGGACGCCTACCTGCGCAAGCTGTCTTTCGACGGGATGAAGGCGCGTTACGACACCGTAACCCCCGAGTTGACCTCCCGCCTCGAATACGAACTCGGGGTCATCAACCAGATGGGCTATCCCAGCTACTTCCTCATCGTCGAAGATATCGCCCGTTTCGCCGCGGAGCAGGGCATCCCGCTCATGACGAGGGGATCGGGTCTCGGATGCATGGTCGCCTACGTGCTGGGCATCACGAATATCGACCCCATCAGCTATGGCCTGCTTTTCGAACGCTTCCTGAATCCCGAGCGCGTCAGCATGCCCGATATCGATATCGACCTTGCGGACCGTGAACGGGACAAGGTCATCAACTACGTGGTGGAGAAATACGGCAAGAACAGCGTAGCCCAGATCATCACCTTCGGCACCATGGGAGCGAAGGCGGCGATCCGCGACGTGGGACGTGTCCTCGGCATGTCCTACGGCGACGTGGATCGCGTGGCCAAGCTGGTCCCGACCGAATTGAAGATCACCCTCGACCGGGCTATCGACCAGGTCCCGGAACTTCGCCAGATGGCCGACGGCGGCGGTACGGACGGCCAGTTGATCCAGTACGCGAAGACCCTCGAAGGCCTCGCTCGCCACGCGTCCGTCCACGCGGCCGGCGTCGTGATCACACCGGGCGAACTGACCGACTATGTGCCGCTGTACAAGCCCAGCAACAAGGATACGATCGTAACCCAGTATCCCGGCGAGCTCATGGAGGACATCGGGCTGCCGAAGATGGATTTCCTGGGACTGCAGAACCTGTCGGTCATCCAGGACGCCCTCGCGATGATAAAAGACACGACGGGCGACGAGATCGAGCTGGATGAAATCCCCCTGGATGATCCGAAGACCCTCGACCTGTTCCGGCGGGGAGAGACGACCGGGATATTCCAGTTCCATAGCGGCTGGCTGCACGAATTCCTCCGACGCCTGCGACCGGACAGTGTCGACGACCTGATCGCCATGAACGCGCTCTGCAGGCCGGGACCCCTCAATGGCGGCGTCGTGGACGACTACATCGACCGGAAGCACGGCCGCAAGAAAGTTACGTATCATCACGCCGTGATGGAGACGGCACTCAAGGAAACCTTCGGGCTCATCGTCTACCAGGAGCAGGCGATGCAGATCGCCCGCGACATGGCGGGCTACACCCTGGGCCGGGCCGATTTCCTTAGGAAGGCCATGGCCAAGAAACAGCCCGAAGTCATGGCCGAAGAACGTCGGAATTTCGTCGACGGCGCAGTTGAGAACGGCATCGAGAAGGATATCGCGGAGGAAGTGTTCGGATTGATCGAATACTTCGGCGGTTAGGCGTTCAACAAGAGCCATTCGGCGGGCTATGCCGTCCTCGCCTTCCAGGAAGCTTACCTGAAGGTGCACTATCCGGTACAGTTCATGGCCGCGCTGCTGTCCAACACGATGTCGAATACCGAAGAAATCGTCGTGTTGATCAACGAATGCAGGAAAATGGGCATCGACGTGCTGCCGCCCGATGTCAACAGAAGCGACAAGACCTTCGTCGTCGAAGGAGATTCCATCCGGTTCGGGCTGTGTGCGATCAAGAACGTGGGACAGGCCGCGGTGGAATCCATCGTCGAGGCGAGGAAGGAACATGGACGCTTCGAAGACGTGTACGGACTTTGCGAGCACATCGATCTGCGGCTGGTGAACAAGCGGGTGCTCGAAAGCCTGATCCAGGCCGGCGCCTGCGACAGCCTCGAGGGGCACCGGGCACAGCTCATGGAAGTGCTCGACACGGTCATCGAAGGGGCGCAGACCCGTCAGAACGACAGGGAGAAGGGACAGACCTCCCTTTTCGACCTGGACGGGATGGGAGCGGGCGCGAATCTGGAAGTACACAAGCCGGTGCTGCCACTCGTCGCCCGGTGGCCGGCAAGCCAGGAACTGGGCCTCGAGAAGGAATTGCTGGGGTTTTATGTGACCGGGCATCCGCTGAAGGAGTACGAGGAAGACATCCGGGCGTTCACCACGGCGGAAATGCGGCGCCTCGATCACGCAAACGGCCGGCAGGACACCGTCGTGGTCGGCGGTATCGTGACCGAAATCAAGCCCATCGTGGATCGAAACGGCAAGACCATGGCCTTCGTAACGCTCGAAGACTTCACTGGATCGGGTGAGGTACTCGTCTTTTCGGAACCGTACGCACTGCATCGCGAACTCGTGACGATCGACTCGCTGGTCCTCGTGCATGGACACCTGTCGAAAAAAGAAGAGGACAACAAGGTCATCGCTTCCGAGATCATTTCGCTGACGGATGCGCGGGACCGGCTTGCGCGGTCTGTCGTGGTGACCATGGAGCACGAACAGGTAGCGGACGAGAACCTCGTTTCGATCAAGCACGTGCTGGAGACCTACCCGGGGAATTGCGACGTGGTGCTTGAAGTGACAACAGCCGATCAGAGTGAGATCGGCGTCAGGGCGGGGAGCGATTTCCGCGTCAGACCCTCGGACGAGCTGCTGAAGACGCTGCGGGAATCTATCGACGCGAAGCGCGTCCGACTGGCCGGCGCTCCGGTGCACAGCGGTGAAAGCGGATGGAAACCGGTGGAGATGAATGGCAGGAAACGGAACGGCAGGGGCCGTTGGAACGGGAACGGAAAGTGAAAATCACAGGGTTCAAGTGGAATGACCAGTTAGTGGAATGACCCATTAATGGACTTTCCGACGTATTTGGTTGCCAAATGAGGAACTACAATACGCGATTCGCCCATTGATAAACCGGGAGGACTCATGTCATTCAAGTCGATTGCTACCGGTCTCATCATGATAGCGGTTTCAAGCGCATTGCTGTATGCCGGGTGCGGCGGTGGGGACTCCTCCCCGACCAGACCGACCGAGCCGACAACACCTACACCTACTCCTACACCTCCCCCTGCCCCGACGGTCTCTCGCATCGAAGTGAGTCCGAACATGGTGACTCTGGAAGTGGGGAGAACACAACAGTTGGCTGCGACCGCCAAGGCTTCCGACGGCGCCGTAATAAGCGGTGTCAACTTTACCTGGTCCAGCAGTAATACCGCTGTAGTAAGCATCAGCGCCGGCGGCCTGGCAACCGCGGTAAGTGTTGGCACGGCGACTATCAGGGCGACTGGAAACGGCATCGTGAGCGAACCGGCGACGATCACGGTCACCCAGGCCGCCGTGGCCCGGGTCACGATTTCTCCTTCCTCGACCCAGGAGTTGATGGTTGGGGAAATGGTGACCTTCACGGCGACGGCCCGGACGTCGGGAGGGGCCCTCCTGGGTGATGTCAGTGTAACATGGGCAAGCAGCGACACCAGTATAGTGACCATCACTTCCGCCGGCGTTGCCACGGCAGTCGCCGCGGGTACGGCTACGGTCCGCGCTACGGCGGACGGTATAGCGAGTTCGCCGGTAACAATTAACGTAGCCGAACCGCCGCC
>JAPOOT010000240.1 GCA_026713285.1 Gemmatimonadota bacterium
ATTCCGGGGCGTCTGGCCTTGAGCGCGGCCACGACACCCGCTCCATGCATCTCCCCCGACGCTTCACCGGCGATGATCATGACCCGCATCGGCCCCGACTCCTTCGCTTGAACCAGCCCGCCTGTCCGGAACGGCGTTCATTCGAATTCCAGATGGAAATTCTAAAAAAACGAAATCCTGTATCGAATTTGTCCCGCCTCGGATTCGTCCCCGTCGAAGAAACATGAGCGCGGCCAACCGTGAGCGCTGTCCGTCATGTGAGCGGCCCGCTATGTGCTCGGCGTGTAATGAGCCCGGCCCGCCATGTGCGCTGCCGTCATTGCATGCCAACCGTGCAGAATGATAACAGAGACGAGAAATCTAAAATCCAAAATACACTTTGAGGCCGCAACCTCTGAGTTTATTTTAGAGTCTTACTCATTAAGGAAGCCGTAAACGCAAAACAGGAGGTCGGAAAAAGCATGGCTGATTCCCCGTCAGGGCGCACCATGGTATTCGTTTCGTTAACCGGCGACGAGCAGATCAAGGCTTACGACCAGGACCGGGAGACGGGTTCCCTGACCCTTCGGTCCACCAGCGACGCCCACGGTCCGTCCGGGGCGCTGTGCCTGCATCCGGCGGGCAACCTCATGTACAACGCGCACGTGGAATCCACCACGCTCGCGGCCTATGGGCTGGATTCGCGTTCCGGTGAACTTTCCCTCATCAACAAGGTGGATACCGGCATCGACATACCCGCGCACCTCGTTACAGACCGGCGCGGCCGGTTCCTGCTGACAGTATACTACGGGGGCGGCGGCATCACCGTGCACCGACTGGGAGAAGACGGCGCGATCGGCGAATTCCTCCAGTACATCAACACCGGAGAGAAGGCCCATGCCGTTTACCTGGCGGTCGAGGACCGGTTCGTGATCGTGCCCCATGTCTGTCCAACCAACAAGACCTGTCAGTTTCGATTCGACGCGGAAACGGGACGGCTCACGCCCAATGAACCCGCGGAGCTGAGCCCCCCGGACGGCGAAACGGGACCGCGGCATATCTGTTTCAGGCCGGCTGGCGACGTGGCCTATATCGTCAATGAACAGGGCAATACGGTCACCGCGCACCGCTTTGACGCCGATCGCGGAACGCTTGCGATTTTCGAGAACGTCTCCACACTGCCCGACGGTTACGAAGAGGGTGGATTCACCGCCCACGTCGAGGTGCACCGGAACGGAAAATGGGCGTACGCCTCCAACCGGGGGCACGACAGTATCGTGGGCTACGACGTGGCGGCCGACGGCGCGCTGAGCGCCTTCGGGCACGTTTCCGTTCCCGCCAGTCCGCGGTCCTTCAACATCGACCCCGACGGGCGGTATCTCTACTGCGCCGGCGAGGCGGCGGGCGTGATGACGGCGTACCGCGTGGACCCGTCAGACGGTAGCCTGCATCCGATCCGGGATTATACTGTAGGCGATAAGCCATTCTGGGTGATGGCGACGACGCTGGGTTGACCATATGAGCGACAAACAGAAAAACGGCGAGGAACCCAAGGGCCTGGTGGGGATGTTCACGGCGGAGCGTCAGCGTGAGCAGGACAACACCATGGACCGCAGGATCGAGCGGAAGCGCTTCACGCCGCGGCGGATCGCCATTTACGGCGCGGCGGCCCTGGTGATCGTCTTTGCCGCCTGGCAACTGCTCACGATCAACCCCTCCTCGCTGAACGTGGACGCCGAGAAGCTGACCCTGGCCCCGGTCACCCATGGTCCCTTCCTCGAGTACATCGTGGAGCAGGGCGAGGTGATGCCGCTCACGACGATCTATCTGGACGCCGTGGAAGGCGGCCGCGTGGAAGAGGTCTTCGTCGAAGAGGGCTCGAAGATCGAGGAGGGCACGCCCATCCTGCGCCTGTCCAACGCCAACCTTCAGCTCAACGTCATGCAGCGCGAGGCCGAGCTTTTCCGCGAGGTGAACCGCCTCCGGGAGACGCGGGTGACCATGGAGCAGCGGAGACTGGCCATGCGTGCGGAACTGGTGCGATTGGAATTCGAGTTTCGCAAAGCGGAGCGGGAATACACGCGCCAGGACGAGATGTTCAAGGCCGACCTTGCCTCGCGCAAGGAATTCGACGAGGCGAAGGACAACCTGGAATACCTGACGCGTAGCCGGGACGTTACCGTCGAGACGCTGCGCCAGGATTCGCTTTACCAGACGATCCAGGTCCAGCAGCTGGAAGAATCGATCGACCGGCTGCGCCTGAACCTGGAACTCATCAAGCAGAACGAGGACAACCTGACGCTTCGCGCGCCGATCTCGGGACTGCTCTCCTCGCTCATCGCCGAGGTGGGCGAGTCCAAGCCCCGCGGCGACCGGCTGGGCCAGATCGACGTGGAGGACGAGTTCAAGGTGCGCGCGGCCATCGACGAGCATTACATCGCCCGCATCCGTTCAGGCCAGGCCGGTTCCTTCGATTTCGCCGGGGGGACCTACGACCTGGTGATCAGCCGGGTATATCCCGAGGTGATCGAAGGGCAGTTCGAGGCGGACATGGTGTTCCCCGAGGGCATGCCGGACGGCCTGCGCCGCGGCCAGACGCTGCAGGTGCGGGTTGCGCTGGGCGAGCTGGCCGACGCCATGCAGGTGCCCCGGGGCGGGTTCTACCAGACAACGGGCGGCCGGTGGATCTACGTGCTGGACCCCGCGGGCGAGTTCGCCGTGCGGCGGCAGATACGGCTCGGCAGGCAGAACAGCCAGTATTTCGAGGTCCTCGAAGGGCTCGAAGAGGGCGAGCAGGTCATCACCTCCATGTACGACAACTTCGGCGACATGGAAAGGCTGGTGTTGCAGTAGCAGCAGCGGGTACGGACGCTTATAGCAGCGGGTACGGACGCTTATGGTAAGGCTTTCTCGACAGGACAGGGCGGCGCGCAGCGGCGAACCAGGCCTCGCGCCCAACCCGCCCGGAGCCTCATTTCATTACGGGAGCGCACCATGATACGGACAGAGCATCTCCAGAAACTCTATGCGACCGAAGAGGTGGAGACGACGGCGCTGAACGACGTGAGCATGGCCGTGGACCAGGGCGAGTTCGTGGCGGTCATGGGACCCTCGGGCTGCGGCAAGTCCACCCTGCTCAACATCCTCGGCCTTCTCGACAACCCCACGGGCGGGGAGTACCATTTCCTGGACCAGGAAGTGTCCGGCCACTCCGAGCGGCAAAGGGCCAATCTGCGCAAGAACAACATCGGCTTCGTGTTCCAAAGCTTCAACCTGATCGACGAGTTGACCGTGTACGAGAACATCGAACTGCCGCTGATCTACCTGGGCACGTCCAAGCAGGAACGCAAGGAACGGGTGGACGCGGCGATGGAGCACATGCAGATCCCCCACCGGCGTAATCACTTCCCGCAGCAGCTTTCCGGCGGCCAGCAGCAGCGCGTGGCCGTGGCGCGGGCGGTCATTGGAAATCCAAAGCTGATCCTGGCCGATGAGCCGACGGGTAACCTGGATTCGGCCAACGGTTCGGAGGTCATGGAACTGCTCAACGGCCTCAACGAGGCGGGTACGACCATCATCATGGTGACCCATGACCAGGTTCTGGCCGATCACGCCCACCGGATCATCCGCCTCTTCGACGGACGCATCGTGACGGAGGCCGCGGCTTAGAAAGACACGTACCGGGATTCGGCGTGGGAGGCGATCGGGAAATACGGTGAAGAAGTGTCCCGC
>JAPOOT010000038.1 GCA_026713285.1 Gemmatimonadota bacterium
TACGTGGACAACGTGCTTTCAATTGACGACCGCGTATTCACCCCGTTGTTCGCGCCGAGCGGCGCACCCTCGGGCCCCGCGTTGCACAGCCTGCAGTCTTACGAAGCGATCATATCCTACCTTCCTGATGGCGACGGAGTGTTCGAGGGTAATCTTCGAAAATCCGCGTCCGGTCCGGTGGTGACAGGGCGGTCCCGGCCCGCGGACGGACGCAGAATCCATATGACGCGTGTGCTGATGGACGCCCTGAAACCCCTGGGTGTGGACGCCATCGCCGATCCGCCCGAGTTCGACCATCCCTTGTGCGCGGCAGCGGAGGAAGTCTCAAAGACGGCGGCAGCGGAGGAGGTCTCAAAGACGGCGGCAGTGGAGGAAGTCTTAGACCTGGCTTCGGACAGAACGCCCATCGCCATCCATCCCGGCAGCGGCGGACCCGCGAAATGCTGGCCGTCAGAGCGGTTCGTGGCGCTGATCGAACGCCTGGTCGGTAAGGGCTACATGCCAGTCGTCACCTTCGGTCCCGCGGACGACACCGTTCGCCGCCGCATACTCCCGCGCATCTCGGATCGCGATGTGCTTATCGTGGAGAACCGCCCGCTCGTCGACATGGCCGTCCTCTATGCCCGATGCCGGGCGATGATCGGCAACGATTCCGGCATGACCCACCTGGCCGCGGCGACGGGCACGCCGGTCATCGCGCTATTCGGACCGACCGATCCGGCGGTATGGGGTCCCAGGGGCAAGGAGGTCCGGTTGTTGTGGGGAGATGGGGAAACCGATGGTGATGTGGGCGGGTTGGCCTGGCAGGAACCCTTTCGTCCACGCTGCCTTTCAGACATCGACGCAGAGACTCCCATTCGATTGCTGACGAAGCAGGGCGTAATGGTCGGTAGCCCAATTGAAGATAGTGACAAGAGATACGGGTAGTGCCACGTATATACAATGTGTAGATACACCGCAAACACCGACGAGGATGCCACTTGACACGATTACTACGGTGTGCTATGTTCGCCGACATGCGACCGGATCGATTCACACTGTTGCGATTAGGCGCGGCAATCGCACTCGCCCTTTTCGTACTCTCGACGACGCCACACGAGCACGACGTCACCAAGTGCGTCGACGGCACCTGCGTGCCCTGTCACGTCCAGGGCCTTCCGCTAATCGATTCCACCGACCGTTCCGGCGTGCACGGTATCCCCGATGCACCGGTACGCCGTATCTCCTGCGAAAACACCCTGGATCACCCCCGCAATGTGGAGATCCACGGCAAGGACTCCCGGGCGCCACCCGCCTGAATCCCCCTCCAATCCCATATCTTCTGGTTCAATCGCTGATGCGCTTCGCCGTTACCGGTCCGCTGATGACCGCCTGGTGTATTGGCGATCTGATCCCCAATTTCACGATCCGCAGGTGCGCCGCCGGCGCGCTTATGATCGCGCACATCTCATTGCCCGGAGGGTGAGTTCATGGAAACCGGTCCGGAATCCCGGATGAAAAATGAAAACGAAGTAACTACTGTAGATGCACCTGTGAAGCAGACCCCGGTTGCCGAAGGGCCATCGACACCGGTGCTGGAAACCCGGGCACTGTCCAAGCGTTTCGGCGAGCTGGAGGCTGTTGCCGACCTGGACCTACGCGTGGGGCCATCGGAGACCTACTGTCTCCTTGGCCCGAACGGCGCCGGCAAGACGACTACAATCCATCTCTTTCTGGGATTTCTGTCACCGACTTCCGGAAGCGTGCACGTGATGGGTCTGGACGTCGCAGACGAGCCGTTGAAGTCCAAACGGCACCTGGCCTATGTTCCCGAACAGGTAATGCTCTACCGCAACTTGAGCGGCCTGGAAAACCTGGCCTATTTCGCGGCGCTCGGCGGGAAGGAGTCCCTGTCGCCCGATCGACTCACCGGAATCCTCGTCGAGGCGGGCCTGCAGAAGGAGGCGATCCATTCCCGCGTCTCCGAATACTCCAAGGGTATGAGGCAGAAAGTCGGCATCGCGATCGCCATCGCCAAGGAGGCCGACGCCCTGCTCCTCGACGAACCGACCTCGGGCCTCGATCCCAAGGCGTCGAATGAATTCTCAGAATTGCTCGAACGGCTCAAGGAACGGAACGTCGCGGTGCTGATGGCGACCCACGACCTGTTCCGCGCAAAGGAGTCCGGCACGCGGATCGGTATCATGCGGTATGGACGTCTCGTCGCGGAGATGACGACCGATGAAATCGGCCACGTGGATCTCGAACGCATCTACCTGGATCACATGCACGATTAGGAGTCAACCATGATCAGGCACATAGTCCGCAAGGAGTTTATGGACGTGGTGCGGGATGGACGCTTCAGGTGGTGCGCCGCGCTGGTCGGCGCGCTGCTGCTGGTCTCGCTGGGAACCGGCTGGGTCCAGGCGCGCAATGCGCAGAGGGAACTGGCCGCCGCACAGGCCACCGCCCGTGATCACTGGGAATCGCAGGGCGAGAAGAACCCCCATTCCGCGGCACACTACGGCATCTATGCCTTCAAGCCACGCCTGGCACTGTCCTTTGTCGACGAGGGCGTGGATCCCTATACCGGGACGTCGGTACTGCTGGAGGCCCACAGGCAGAACGATTTCCTGTTGCGCCCGGCGCAGGACGCGACACCGGCGCAACGCATCGGCGCTTTGACCGCGGCGCAGGTCCTTCAGCACCTGGTGCCGCTGCTCATCATCCTGTTGACCTTCGGCGCCCTCGTCGGCGAGCGGGAACGCGGTACGCTGCGGCAATTGCTGGCTACGGGTATCGGGCGCCTCGAACTCGCCATGGGCAAAGCCCTCGGCATTGCCGCCGCACTAGCGCTGCTCCTGGTGCCCGCGGCTATCGTCGGGGCGGCCGCCATCGTCGTGGGAAGCCCCGGACCGGCGGCATCTCCATTGGTCCGAGGCGCCGTGCTTACCGGCGTCTACCTGGCTTATTTCGCGACGTTCATCGGGTTGTCTCTCGCCGTCTCGGCAAAGGCGCCATCCGCGCGGGCCGCGCTGGTCGTTCTGCTGGCGGTCTGGGTAGTGAACGGACTCGTGGCGCCGCGCGTCGCGGTGGATCTGTCGAAGTGGCTATACCCGACGCCCTCCGCGGTGGAGTTCGCCAACAACATGGGTCAGGAGATGTCCGATGGCGTGGACGGCATCCAGCGTCCCGACAGGGCCGCGACGACACAGGAGCTACTTGATCAGTACAAACTGGAAAACGCCGAGGACCTCCCGATAAACGCCATCGGTGTGTTTCTTCAGAAAAGCGAGGAGTTCGGCAACCAGATCTTCGACCGCAATTACGGTTCCCTCTGGAACACCTTCGAGCGCCAGGGGTACGTACACGAGGCGCTTGCGGTGACGGCACCCCTGCTGGCCGTGCGGACGATTTCCATGGGTCTGGCCGGAACCGACGTGGAACAGCACCGGCACTTCGCCGTGGCCGCGGAGGAATACCGCCGGGCGTTGGTGCGGCGCTTGAACGGTGAGTTGACCGAGAATTCGCGCACCGGTGAAGTTTACCTTTCTTCAGCCGATCTCTGGTCTCAGATGCCGCCCTTCCGGTACGACGCCCCGACGGTGGGATGGGTACTCAGTAACCGGATCCTGTCGCTTCTTGTGCTTGGACTATGGCTGGCGGCCGCGTTCGTGGTCGCTACGGCCGCCGTTCGCCGCGCGGAGGTGACCTGACCATGCCGACCACGACTACGAAGACCATCTTGGTAAACGAGTGGCGATTGCTCGCCGCCGATCGAACCCTGAGGATCGTACTGCCGCTTTTTGTCGTCCTATTCGCCTACGCACTGGCCAACGGCATGGCCTGGGTCAGTTTCCAGGAACGCACGGTTCAGGTCGTGCGTGACGGGAGTGTCGAACGGTCCGAAGCGTTGAAGCGCGAGCTGATCGACATAGAAAACGGCAGCCAACCGTCCTCTCCGTTCCGCGATCCCCGCGCAGCCAACGTGATGGGTGGAGCGCGGGGGGCCAGGTCCGTCACACTGGAACCCGGATCCCTGACCGCCCTTGCGGTGGGACAAAGCGATCTTCTGCCGTACTACTACGATGTCAGCATCAACACCAACGAATCCACTTTCCTTCAGAACGGCGAGGTGGAGAACCCCCTCAACCTCATGGTCGGGCGATTCGACCTGGCCTTTGTGGCGATCTATCTGCTTCCCCTGCTCGTACTGGCCCTGAGTTTCAACGTGCTGTCCGGAGAGCGCGAGCAAGGCACCCTGGCGCTGACGCTTTCCCAACCCGTATCGGCGCGTCGCATCGTGGCAACGAAACTAGGATTCCGGGCGATGCTGGTCATGGCCGTGACTATCGGGTTTTCACTGATCGGTATACTGATCGCCGGGAGCCTCGGATCGCCCGAACCCACCGGCAGGGCGCTGCTGTGGTGTGCGGCGCTGACCGTATACGCGCTGTTCTGGCTCTCCCTTACCGCATGGGTGAACAGCCTGGGAAGGTCATCTCCATGGAACGCCACGGTGCTGGTGGGCGCCTGGCTCGCGCTGGTAGTTGTGCTGCCGGCCGCCATCAACATCGCGGCCGGTCTCTTTCACCCACTGCCCTCGCGGGTGGAAATGATTACTGCCCAGCGCGAAGCCTCGAACGATGCAGTAAGCCGTCGCAGCGAACTGCTGGCCCGCTACCTCGAGGACCATCCGGAACTCGCCGGCGGCGCGGCGGCGGATGAATCCAACAGGGCCGCCCTCGCCTGGGCCGCGACGGAGGCGGTGAATCAGCGCCTGGAGGCGGTGTCGGCGCAACACCAGGTCCGGCGCGAAGCGCAACGAGAACTGGTCCGCCGTTACCGGTTCGTGTCCCCCGCGCTGCTGTTACA
>JAPOOT010000029.1 GCA_026713285.1 Gemmatimonadota bacterium
CGGTCGCTCGCCTCGCGGAAGCCCGGGGCGTTGGCGTCCTGGAGAGCGAACTGATCGGACTCGCACCCCGCGCGGCCATGGGCGGCGCGGAACCCGAAGACATACGCATGCGACCCATCGAGCCGTCCCGGTATCTTGAATACCACACAAGTCAATTCGACTGACTGCCTTCCTCGTTCCAGGTACCTTGACGGCGTACCGACGTCTCTAAATCACTTGACTCCCTCCCTCCCCCTTCATATCATGTTGACTAAATTAGTAAACTAAAGCCTGATGGCGAGGGAGGGAGCATGCGGGTATCGGCCAAGGCGGAGTATGCTTGCAGGGCCGTGCTGGAGTTGACAAGGTACCACGAGAAGGCGGAAGTCATCCATATTGGCGACATTGCCGTTCGCCAGTCGATTCCGGAGAAGTACCTCGTTCAGATCTTGCTGCAGTTGCAGCGCGCCGGGCTGGTCAAGAGCAAACGCGGCGCGACAGGCGGATATGCGCTCGCCCGCGCTCCGGGAGAGATTTCGCTGGGTGATGTGATCCGGGCGATGGACGGCGCGCTGATCGCCGTCGAAAGCCTGTCCGGCGATACGGATGTAACCGATCAAATGAGCGGTCAGCATGTATTGAAGAACGTCTGGATGGATGTGCAGGATAGACTCGGCGAAATCATGGACGGGATCACTTTCGAAGAAATCTCGCGACAGGCGCAGAAAAGCCTTTCCATGTACTATATCTAAGGGATAGAACTTGCCGTCCGGAACTGGAATAATCGACAGCGCACTCGATCTTATCGGGCATACCCCGCTCATTCGCCTTGGACGAATAAGCGAAAGTCCAGGCGTCCAATTACTCGGCAAGCTTGAATCGGAAAACCCGGGCGGCAGCGTGAAGGACCGCGTTGGCCTGAGCATGATCCTGGACGCCGAACGAAGAGGCCTGCTCAGCCCGGGCGGTACGATCGTGGAGCCTACGAGCGGAAACACCGGGCTCGGCCTGAGCATGGTGGCCGCGGTGAAGGGCTACAAGGTCATACTGGTCATGCCGGACAACATGAGTTCGGAACGGCGGGTGCTGCTGACCTCCTACGGTGCTGAACTGGTGCTGACGCCGGGTATGCTCGGCATGGCCGGCGCCGTCCAGAAGGCTGAGGAGATACTTCGGGAACATCCCGGCTATTTCATGCCTCAGCAGTTCAAGAATCCCGCCAACGTGGAGATACACCGCAAGACCACCGCGGAGGAGATCTGGGAAGCGACCGGCGGTAAAATCGACGCCTTTGTGGCTGCCGTGGGCACAGGGGGTACGTTGACGGGCGTGGGACAGTTTCTGAAGGAAAAAGACGAACGAATCCGCGTCATCGCGGTGGAACCATCATTGTCCCCGGTGATTTCGGGCAAGCCCGTGGAGAGCCTGGTGCATGCCATCCAGGGGATCGGCGCCGGGTTCATACCGGACATCCTGGATACGTCGATTATCGATGAAGTGATACTGATCGACGACGAGGACGCGTACCAGTCGGCCCGCCGCCTGGGCATGGAGGAAGGGCTCCTGGTGGGCATTTCGGCCGGCGCCAACGTATGCGCCAGCCTGAAGGTGGCAGAGAACATGGGAGAAGGGACGATCGTGACCATCCTGTGCGATACCGGCGAAAGATACCTGAGCATCCGGGAATACTTCGAAGGACAGGGAGATTAACAGGAGGAACCGTTTGATGTCCGTAACCGTACGAATTCCAACCCCGCTGCGCAAGTTGACCGGCAACCAGTCCGTAATCGAAATCGACGGCGATACCGTCGAATCGCTGATCGGAAACATGGAAGCATCCTACCCCGGAATCAAGGATCGCATCTGCGACGAGTCCGGGAAAGTGCGGCGGTTCATCAACATCTACATCAACGAAGAAGATATCCGGTTTCTGGATGGCACCGGTACCACGGTGAAGACGGGAGACCGGATCTCCATCGTCCCCGCCATCGCCGGCGGTCTGGGCATCCTGGGCGACCTGGGTGGCCTGGGCGACCTGGGCGTCCTGGGCGACGTGAGCGACGTGGGCGACCTGGGCGATCTGGGCGACCTGGGTGGTCAAGGTGGCCCCGTCTGTCCCGCCAATCCAGGCGGTCCCGTCTGTCCTGGCGGTTCGCGGGACATCGGCTGATGTCCTCCGTGCGGGTGCGCGTACCCGCGACGACCGGCAACCTGGGTTCCGGCTACGACTGCGCCGGCATGGCTCTCGGCCTCTATAACACCATCGAGTTCACCGAAACGGAATCCGGACTGAACGTGACCGTGGAGGGCGAAGGCGCCAGTGCGGTACCGCTCGATGAAGGCAACCTGTGCATCGTCTCCGCCCGGGCCGTCTTCGATGCCACGGGCTGGCGGCCCGCCGGTCTCCTGGCCCGGATGTGCCACGCAATTCCCGTGTCGCGGGGCCTGGGCAGCAGCGGAGTCGCCATCGTGGCGGGTGCCGTTGCGGCCAATGAACTCGCGGGAAGGCCGCTGGACAAGTCCGAACTCCTCCGCATCTGTTCCGAACTGGAAGGCCACCCCGACAACGTCGTACCTTCCCTGCTCGGTGGCCTCTCCGTGAGCGGCGATCGGTCGGGAACGATCGTATACCAGACCTTCAGGATACCCGACGACATCAAAGCCATCGTGGCCATTCCGGAGTTTACCCTCGACACGAAGGTTGCCCGCGGCGTCCTGCCTGAATCCGTATCCATGGAGGACGCGGTCTACAACCTTTGTAGCGTGGGACTGCTCATCGGCGGCATGATTACGGGCAATTACGCCTTGCTAAAGGAGGGCATGGCCGATCGCCTGCACCAGCCCTACCGGCAGCACCTGGTTCCCGGGCTGGTGGAGGTCACCGGAGACGCCCTGAACGCCGGCGCTCACGGCGCGGCCCTCAGCGGCGCCGGACCAACGGCCATCGCCCTGGCGACGGAAGATCACGAGGGGATCGGGCAAGCCATGGTCGAAGCCTTCGCCCGGCACGGCGTTTCCGGACAGTTCCGGATCCTCCCGATAGACAACGACGGATGCCAGGTGCTGCAGGACTGAACCCGCGCAAACCCGGACCGCTGGACTGATCTCGCTGGACTGATCCCGCTGGACTGGTCCCGCAGGACTTCGCCCGCAGGACTGATCCCATTGGATGGAGCCCGCAGGACTGAATCCGCGCGAACCAGGCACACAACAACCTTACAGGTACCAACGTCATGGGCGCACTCAAAGACATTCGCGTCGTCGATCTGACCCGGGTGCTCGCGGGTCCTTTCACGACCATGACCCTGGGCGACCTGGGCGCAGAGATCATCAAGGTCGAACCCTTCGGCGGGGACGAGGCGCGGGGATTCGGCCCCTTCAAAAAGGGCGTAAGCGGCTACTTCGAGAATGTCAACCGGGGT
The DNA here is from genome assembly GCA_026713285.1 of Gemmatimonadota bacterium. Taxonomy (GTDB): domain Bacteria; phylum JAAXHH01; class JAAXHH01; order JAAXHH01; family JAAXHH01; genus JAAXHH01. The sequence goes on from JAPOOT010000029.1 coordinate 3,402, forward strand.
AAGCAGAGCATCGCCATCGATCTGAAGCATCCTGACGGACGCGACCTGCTCCTCGAATTGATCGCGAAGTCGGACGTGCTGGTGGAGAACTTCAGGCCGGGCGTGATGAAGAAACTCGGACTGGACTACGAGACCTTGCAGGAGCGGTTCCCGGGGCTGATCTACGCGGCCTGTTCCGGATTCGGACAGACCGGTCCCTACGCCCGGCGCGGGGCCTACGACATGATCATCCAGGGTATGGGCGGTATCGTCAGCATAACCGGCGAACCGGACCGTCCCCCCGTACGGGTGGGCGTATCCATCGGGGATATCGCCGCCGCGCTTTATTCCTGTATCGGCATTCTCACGGCACTGTTCACCCGGACGCAGACGGGCAGGGGTCAGATGGTGGACATCGGCATGCTGGACTGCCAGGTCGCTCTCCTCGAGAACGCCATCGCCCGTTACGACATGACGGGCACCGTTCCGGAACCGCTCGGGGCCAGGCATCCATCCATCACGCCCTTTCAGGCCGTCGAGACCCGGGACGGATGGATCATGATCGCGGCGGGGAACAACGTGCTCTGGCGCCGGCTGTGCGAAGTCGTTGAACGTGAGGACCTGGCCGACGACGCACGCTTCAGGGACAACAACCTGCGCACCGAAAACAACGCCGACCTGCACACGATCCTGAGCGATGTCTTCCGAGAAAGTACGACAGAAGATTGGCTGGGACGATTGGATGCAGCCGAGATACCGTGCGGGCCCATCCAGAATGTCCGGCAGGTCGTGGAAGATCCCCAGGTACTTGCCCGCGACATGATCGTGAATCTCCTGCACCCTGTCGCCGGCGCCCTGCGTGTAGCCGGTTCTCCAATAAAACTCTCAGACACCCCGCCGGAAGTCACCCGGCACGCCCCCGCCCTGGGTGAACATACCGATCAGGTGCTGAAGTCGCTGCTCCAGGCGTCTGCGGACGACCTGGCGCGGTGGCGGGAATCGGGCGTGATTCGATAGAAAGAGGGTGCTGTGAGATAGCGCAGCTGGGATTTACCGGGAACTCGAAAGACAGAACATCCTCAACATGCTCATTACGAAAGTTACCGGTATTATCCCTAAGTAGTGTTTATCCCCTCGGTCTCGTATCCGCATTTTAACCACACGTCAAATCCATTGTCCCAAATAAAAGCCCTCCGGAGACCGAAGGGCTGATTCATGCTGCGCGTACCAATTCGATTTTTAATCTAACAGATTACCGGGGCTTCGTGTCCTGCATCGGTGCGCCACGCTAGGTACGTGCGTCAGCCGACCATCTCCGCCACCATGTCGCCGATCTCGTCAGCCGACCGCCTCCGCCACCAGGTCGCCGATCTCGCTGGTGCCATAGCCCATTCGGCCGGCGTCCATGCTCTTCATCTTGTTGCTTACGACGTCGATGATGGCCCGTTCCACGGCGTCTGCCGCCTGCGCTTCTCCCAGCTGCGCCAGCATCATCTGGCAGGAGGCGATGGCCGCAATGGGATTGATGACGTTCTGGTCCGTGTATTTTGGCGCCGAACCCCCGATGGGCTCGAACATGGAAGTTCCCTCGGGATTGATGTTGCCCCCCGCGGCGATGCCCATGCCGCCCTGGATCATGGCGCCCAGGTCGGTGATGATGTCGCCGAACATGTTGGTCGTCACGATGACGTCGAACCACTCGGGGTTTTTGACCATCCACATGCACGTCGCGTCCACGTGGGCGTAGTCCGCGGCGATACCCGGATATTCCTCGGCGACTTCGTAGAACACCCGCTCCCATAGGTCGTGGGCGTACGTCAGCACGTTGGTCTTGGCGCAGAGGGTCACCTTGTTCTGCCGGTTGCGGGCCTTCGCCGTCTCGAAAGCGAAGCGGACGCAACGCTCCACGCCCTTGCGGGTATTGATGGACTCCTGCACCGCGACCTCGTCGGGCGTGCCCTTCTTGTACACGCCGCCCGCGCCGACGTACAGGTCCTCCGTGTTCTCACGGACCACGACGAAATCGATGTCCTCGGGACCCTTGTCCTTGAGCGGACAGTCCACCCCCGGGTACAGCTTGACGGGACGCAGGTTGATATAGAGGTCCAGTTCGAACCGGATGGTAAGGAGGATGCCCTTCTCCAGCAGTCCCGGCGGGCAGTCCGGGTGACCGATGGCGCCGAGGTAAATGGCGTCGTAGTGGCCCAGTTCCTGCAGCCCCTCCCGCGGAAGAATCTCTCCCGTCCTCAGGTATCTTTCTCCGCCGAAATCATATTCCGTGAGTTCATATTCGAATGAAAACTTCTTCGAGGCCGCATCGAGCACTTTCAGCCCCTCGCGCACGACCTCCGGACCGGTACCGTCGCCCGGAATGACCGCGATATTGTACAAGTGTTCCTCCCGCGTATATGGGAATGTAGGGTAAGGTTACTCGACGATGAGCCCGCCGTGCCGGGCGACGAGTTGATTGAGGGAATGCAGGTAAGCCTGGATGCTTGCTTTCACCACGTCGGTATCCGAGGCGTGGCTGTTGAAGGACTGGTCGTGGAAACCC
>JAPOOT010000028.1 GCA_026713285.1 Gemmatimonadota bacterium
ATGAACGCCGTTCCGGACAGGCGGGCTGGTTCAAGCGAAGGAGTCGGGGCCGATGCGGGTCATGATCATCGCCGGTGAAGCGTCGGGGGAGATGCATGGAGCGGGTGTCGTGGCCGCGCTCAAGGCCAGACGCCCCGGAATCGATTTATACGGAATCGGTGGGGACCGCATGCAACGGGCCGGCTGCGCGTTGATCTACCATATCGAGAAGTTCTCGGTAATGGGTATCACCGAGGTCATCCGGCATTTGCCCTTCATTCGCAGGGCACTGCGGCGGATGGACGGTCTCCTCGAATCCCGGCGGCCCGACCTGTTGATCCTCATCGACTATCCGGATTTCAATCTCCGTCTCGCCCGCAAGGCGCGTAAGCGAGGGATACCGGTCCTGTATTACATCAGTCCCCAGGTCTGGGCCTGGAGGGCGAGACGTATTCACTCCATCGTCAGGCTTGTCGACTGCATGGCCGTGGTCTTTCCATTTGAAGTGGAACTGTACGAGAAAGCCGGAGGGAAGGTGGTCTTCGTCGGCCATCCCATGCTGGAAGCGCTCGAGAGCCGGCAGTCCAAAGCCGGTTTCTGCGAAGGGGCCGGCCTCGATCCGGACCGGCCGATCATCGGGATGTTGCCGGGCAGCCGGGTGATGGAAGTGGAGCGTATGCTCCCCGCGATGGCCGGCACCCTGAAAAAGGTGCGGCACGTCCTGCCCGCGACCCAGGGTGTCATCGGTCTGGCGCCGACCGTCCCGCGCGCCGGACTGGCGGGCCATTTCGAAGGGCATGCGAAAGAGATCCCCGTGGTGGAAAACAGCACCTACGAAGTCATGCGCCATGCCGACCTGTTGCTGGTCACGTCCGGTACGGCGACCCTGGAATCTGCCTGTTTCGGCACGCCCCTGCTTGTCCTCTACCGTATGTCCCGGGTGTCCTGGTGGATCGCCCGGCGCCTGGTCGGCATTCCGGACATCGGTCTTGTAAACGTAGTCGCGGGACGGCGCATCGCACCGGAATTCCTTCAGGACGCAGTCGAGCCGAACACCCTCGCGCCCGTGGTACTCGAGTTGCTCAGGGATCCGAAGAAACGGTTGGAGATGACGCACAGGTTGAGCGAGGTAAAGGACCGCCTGGGCACGCCCGGCGCCTCGTCGCGTGTAGCCGATCTGGCCCTCGAACTGGCGGGCGGCAAGGGCATGGATCCATTGGATGAAGAGGAAAGCAGGCTGCAGGGGAAGGGGGCGGCGAATGACGCGCAATGAAAGCCCCGCGCATACCCTGGTGAGTAAACTGAGCGCCGGCGCCATATGCCTGCTGGGGCGGACGCTTTCCATCCACCTGATCGGAGAGGAGTACCTGGAACGGGCCCGGGAAGGCGGCCGGAAAGTGTTGTACGCCTTCTGGCACGAGGGTCTGCTGGTGGCCACTTACGCCTTTCGCCGTCAGGGGATTCAGGTGCTGGTCAGCCAGCATCGGGACGGCGAGTTGATTGCCCGGGCCATCGAGCGCATGGGATACGGGACCATACGCGGATCTTCCACCCGGGGAGGGACGCGCGCCTTGTTCCGCATGGCGGCGGCCGGCGCGACCGGCGACGACCTGGGGGTAACCGTGGACGGACCGCGGGGTCCCCGGCTCCAGGTCAAACCGGGAACGCTGTTCATCGCCGGGAGATCCGGCCTTCCCATCGTGCCCTTCGCAGTTGCGTCGTCCAAGCCTTGGGTGCTCTCGAGCTGGGACCGGTTCATGGTTCCGCGCCCGTTTTCCCGCACGGCGATTGCCTTCGAAGAGCCGCTGACTGTACCCGGAGACGCACCGGTCGAAGGCCTCGAGCCCTTCCGGGCAGAACTCCAGCGACGCCTGCTTGAAGCGCGGGAATCCGCGCGACGGAGCCTGGAGGCGTCCTGAGCGCCGACGGAGCACCGGAGGGAGTAAGCGGCACGCGCGCGGGACGTTACCACGGCCGGCATTCCGGCAGTTACCTGACCATTCCAGCCGATACCTGACATGACCTTTATCTACACCCTTTTGTTTTCCGCGCTGACCGTGCTGCTCTCGCCGATCCTGGTTTTCCTGTCCATCCTGGACCGCCTGGGGATGCGCCAGCGGCTAGGCCAGCGGCCGCTCGTCCCCGACGGCGGGCATGGGCCGGTCGCTCCAGACGGAGGCCAGCGGCCGCTCGTCCCCGACGGCGGGCATGGGCCGGTCGCTCCAGACGGAGGCCAGCGGCCGCTCGTCCCCGACGGCGGGCATGGGCCGGTCGCTCCAGACGGAGGCCAGTGGCCGCTCGTCCCCGACGGCGGGCATCGGCCGGTCGTCTGGTTCCACTGCGCATCCGTGGGCGAAGCCACCGGCCTGGCGGCCGTGATCGGCGCATTCGTGAAACGCCATCCGGGCTTTTCGGTGCTGGTCACTACGATGACGGAAACCGGCCTGGCCTATGCCCGGAAGCACGTACCCCAGGCGCGGTTCTACGGACTGGCGCCCCTCGACGCGCCGTTCATCGTCCATCGTGTATTCGGGCGGGTACG
>JAPOOT010000027.1 GCA_026713285.1 Gemmatimonadota bacterium
GCCAGCGTGGCGATCTCTCCCACGTTGGCCATGATGCCGAAGGAATGCAGGCCCCGGTTGGACGTGAGCATGAGAGAAGTGTAACCGATCAGCGTCGTGGACGAACACATGACCAGGGCCGCGCCTGTATGCTGTACCATATTACGTATGGAACCGCGTCCGTCAAGGCGGTAGCGTTGATACAGGTTCACGCTGTAGTCCACGCCGATCCCCAGCGTAGTGGGTATGACGATGAAGTTGAAGAAATTCACCTTGATGTCGAAGACGGCGATGACGCCGCCCATGACCAGCATGCCGCCCAGCAGGGAAGCCAGGATCACGACCGACGCGTGGACGCTTCGGAAGGCCAGCAAGAGGAGTGCGATAACGCCCACGAAGCAGGCGACCGTGGCAATGGGGCCGTCGCGGTCCACGGCCTTCAGCATGTCGGCGAATACCACGGCCTCACCGGAGGAATAGATGACTTCATCGTCGGGCAGGCGGTTGGAACGGACGGCTTCCGCGAACCGGATCAGGTTCCTGCCGTTCCAGAGTCCGGCGTCCGACCTCGGGTAGACGTAGACGAGCCTGCCCACTGTCCCGTCCCGCTCCTCGAAGGGACGCGTGAGCGCCTGGGGCAGGTCGTCAACGGTGATTTCATCCAGGCTAAGGTTCTCTCGGAACGCGTTGATCCTTTCGAGCTGGTCGGGCGGGATGCCAAGTTCGTCGGGCGGATTGGCGTCCAGCATGTAATCGATGTCCCAGAGCACGTCGATCTTGTCTTCCTGGTCCTCCGGCAGCAGGTCGAAGATGGTCCGCACCCGGTCGATGGTCGGCCTGGGACCCTCTTTCTCCGCTTCTTTCTTGTCCAGCACGGCGCGCCGGATGCCCGGGACCTGGTCCAGGCGGTCCGCGAGGATTACCGCGGGAGACTGCGATATCCCGAACAGGGCGTTTACGCGGTGGTTGAGGATCCGCTCGTAGGTATCGCCCCGCGGTTCGTTTCGCAGTTTCGAGAAGTCGTATTCGAAGGAATTCGGAAGCCACCACACCAGGAGGGCGGTACCCAGCACGACCAGGGAGATACTCGTGCCCACCACGGCCTGCGGCGCTTTCTGCACCAGGTTGGCGAGATGGGTCAGCGACCCGCCCCGCGAGACCTTCCGCGTCCAGGTCTTCCGCCCGAAACGGGTGCGGTCCCACAGCATCAGCAGCGCCGGCATGATGGAAAAGGTGGAAATCCAACACAGCAGCATGCCGAGGCCACCGATGAACCCGAAGTGATTGAAGCCGCGGAAATCGGTGATCATGAGCGTGCCGTATGCGAGGCCCGTGGACGCCGCGCTGGTGACCGTCGCGGTAATCGTATTCCGAAAGGCGATCTGCACGCCTTCAAGGGCGTCCGCTCCCTGCAGCCTTTCTTCCTTGTACCTGGCCATGAGGATCAGGCCGTAGTTGATGCCGTTCCCAATGATGATGGCGCCCAGGAAGGCGGTCTGCATGTTAAGGTAGCCGATGCGGAAATAGGTCAGGCAGAACGTCCAGAGTATGCCGACGACCACGACCAGCGTGATGTTGATGACCGGGACGATGGTGCGGAAGTAGAGGAAGATGACCAGGGCCACCAGGGTCAGCGTGAAGGCTGCGGACGAGAAGATCTCCCGCTGGACGGAAGAGTACTGGTCAAGGATCAGGCGGTACTTGCCGGTGAGGCCCACTTTCAGCGAAGGGTGGTATGACGGGGGGTCGAGCCCTTCCACGATGGCGAGTACCCGTTCGCACAGGTCCCGCGAAAAGGAAACGCCGGTCGACGAACCGAAGGGTTTCATGACCATGACGAGAAACTGCCCCTGCTCGTCGTGTCCCGTGAAATACCCGTCGACCCACTGGTCCAGCTTCTCCCCCGCTTTCTTTTCGTACTTCTCTTCCAGGTCGCTCAAGGTAAACGGTTCGTCTTCCGTTTCCAGCCCGAGGTCTTCCTCGGAAACGAAGAGGGGGTTCTGCTCCAGTTTCGTCTTCAGGATCTGTCGGCTCAGGCGGCTCTGGATCTCCTCCAGGTCCTCCAGGTCCGCATACAGGTACTTATGGCCTTCGTAGAAGCGCTTCTCCTCGTCCACCCGGTACTCGATATACCGGACATACCCCTCGGGAAGATCGGAATGGATCCTGCCGGCGAGGTCGTCGGCGAACCGCTGTGCCGAAGCCAGGTCTTCCGTTTCGATGACGACGGTCAGGTTGCCGATGCCGCCGACGCGCTCCGTGATCCGGTGAATGTCGTCGACGCTCCGGTAGCCTTCCGGGAGCAGTTCCACGAAGTCGGTTTTGAGCTGAAGCCTGGATGCGAAATGCGCGGAGAGCAAAGCGGTCAGCAGCGCGCCCAGGAGGATCTTCGCCGGATGGCGGCAGATGAAGGCGATGTACCTGTTCAGCAAGCGGTCTATGGCGGCTCTCGTTTCGGCCTTCACTGTAATCCCCTCGTATGAAACGGGTACATCTAGGTATGGAAATATCCCCGCAAACCGGAATCGTGTCAACAACGAAAAGGTCTGGCCGATGGTGGTTCAGGACCTCGAAGAACATGGTTTTTCTTTGACATATCCCGTCAGCCATTTTACATATTCTGGACCCGCAGACCAGATTCATTACCGTATTTCAGTCACCGCAAGTATCACAATCCGGCCCTTTCCATGGCCTCAGCCCAGCAAAGTGTATCCACTTCCGCCGGTCCGACGACCGCGACCCGGATCATTACGCCGAGATCCATCCTCCTGGGCCTGACGAGCGTCGTCCTGATTTCCCTGATCGTCCCCTATTTTCAGTACACCATGGCCTCGTCTCAACTCGGCGCGGACCATCTTCACATCGGGGCGCTGTTCCTGGCCTTTGCGTATCTCATCCTGTTCAATGTGATTCTGGCCCGGTGGAAGAAAGACTGGGCCCTGACGCCCCACGAGTTCGTCATTCCCCTGGCCATGGGCATGTCGGCTTCCGGGCTGTCGACCAACGGCATGGGCGCCCCGTTTATTTCCACGCTCATGGCGCCGAATCTCCTGGCGACGCCCGAGAACCAGTGGGCCGAGTACTTCTATCCCTATTTGAAACCCTGGGCGAACGTAACCAACCAGGGCAATGCGCTGACTTGGTTCGTCGACGGTATCCCGCCCGGCGAGTCCATACCCTGGAGCGTGTGGGGCATTCCCCTGTTCTGGTGGCTGACCTTCATCGTCCCGCTCATCTTCATGGGGCTGTGTCTCGTGGTGATCCTCAGAAGACAGTGGGTCGAACACGAGAAACTTGTCTTTCCCATGATGCAGATCCCCCTCGCCTTCACGCGAGGCATGGAATCGTCGGGACGCATCCCGGAATTTCTGACCGAGAAACGTTTCTGGATCGGCTTTTCCATCCCTTTCTGCGTGATGATGTACAACATTATCGGGTACTTCACACCGGTCGTGCCCCAGTTTCCCTATTTCGGGTCGGCCCCGCCCATCGTCTTCGGCGAAGGATTCCCTCCGCTGGAGATCAACTTCCGGCCAGCCATCCTCGGCATTTCCTACTTCGTCAACCTGGACGTGCTGGCCGGGTTCTGGGTGTTCTACATGATCGGGATAATCCAGGTAGGCATCGCACAACGGATCGGTTACGACATCCCGGGCAGGGACAACTACACATCGATCCACCCCATGCTGGACTGGCAGAACATGGGCGCCTTCATCCTGTTCGTAGCCTGGGGGCTGTGGCGGGCCAGGTTTCACATCCGCGCGGTGTTCTCCCATGCGTTCGGCCGCAGATCGGACCTGGACGACTCCGATGAGATGCTGCCCTACCGGGTCGCCGTTTTCGGCTTTCTCGGCGGGTTCGTCTACGGGATCGTGTGGCTGAACCAGCTGGGCATGAGCGTGCCCATTGCCGTGTTCCTCCTCGCGGGCGTCTTCATCATCTATATCGGCGTCTCCCGCATCATCGCCGAAGCCGGGCTGCCCTACGTGCGTTCGCCCATGATCGCCCAGGTGCTCGTATTCTACTCGGTCGGATCGGCCAACCTGTCCATGTCCACCATGACGGCGATGGCCCAGACCTATGGACCCGTCAGCGAGATCAAGTCGACCTTCATGCCCGCCTTCATGCAGGTGGCCAAGCTTTCGGAGATCGGCGCGCGCTGGCACCGTGGACTGGGCTGGACAGTCCTGTCCGCCGCGGTGATCGGCGTGGTGATCGCGCTGGTCTGGACGATCTACCTGGGATTCGACCAGGGCACGCGGCAATTCACCAACGGATGGTGGTTCGGAAGGATAGGATCGACCATCCCCTACAACGAAACGCTCACCAAGATGCGGGATCCCTTCGGACCGGACACGGCCCGTCTCATGTTCTTCATGGTAGGCGGCTCGCTCATGTTCCTGCTCATGACCCTGAGGGCCAGGCTGCCCGGTTGGCCGCTGCATCCCCTCGGTTTCTTCCTTTCGTACTCGTGGCCGGCCCGCGCTATCGTGTCGTCCATGTTCGTTTGCTGGGTCATCAAGAGCATCATGATGTGGGTCGGCGGTATAGAGCTGTACCGAAAGGGACAGCCCTTCTTCCTGGGCCTTATCTTTGGCGTGGCCACCGGCGTGGTCATCTCCATGTTCGTCGATTACGTGTGGTTTCCCCACGCGGGGCATCATATCTACGGGATAGACTAACGTGTATTCTCGGATTTTCGGAACTTTCTTTCTTGTCGTGGGCGTCCTGCTCTTCCTCGCCGTGGCCGTGGCCGGTCCGGCCTGGGTCACGGAGCACGTGATCCTGAGGTTCGTCACGCTTCCCGATGACGTGACTCCCAGGCCCCTCGAAGAAGCCCCGGTGACCTGGGAAGAAGTCTCCGAAATCGTGACCGTGGAGGGCGTAGAGGCCCACGTCCGGTCGATGAGCGCACATCCGTCGCGCGTCGTCGGCTACCCGGGGAACCGGGCGGCCATGGAGGACGTGGTCGACGCCTTTCATGCCGGGGGGCTGTCCGAAGTAACCATCGATACCTTCACCGTTTCCTCGCCGGTCGACCACGGGTTCACGCTAACCCTGCACGATTCCGTGGAAACCAAGATCCCGGTGTACCAGTTCTGGCCCAACCTGGTCCGGCTGAATTCCTTTCCCGACGGCATCAGGGGTCCATTGCACTATGGACGCCGGGGCGAATTCCAGGCCTTCAACGGGAAAGAGATCGAGGGAAGCATCGTCCTGGTCGATTTCGACGGGCGCGACCAGTATCTCAACGCGCGTATGCTGGGCGCGCAGGCCATCCTGTTCTACGACAGCGGTCCGGGCGCGGTGACCAACAACCAGGCCCAGCGCAAGATCCTGGACGTGCCCGCGGACGTCCCGCGGTTCTGGATTCCCGATCCCCACGCGGCGAAGGTGCTGCGGGCCGCCCGGTCCGAAGGGCCCGGCAACATCGACGTAACGATCCGGGGTCGCATGTCGTGGGAACGGGCCGAAACCTGGAACGTCATGGGATGGATTCAGGGGCGGGACGAACCGATTCCCGGCGGCGACGGGACAGAAAAGTGGAAGGACCGCGTCGTCGTGTTGTCGGCATTCTATGACGCCATGTCGGTCGTGCCCGGACAGGCCCCGGGCGCCGAGAGCGCGGGCGGCATCGCGGCGATGCTGGAACTGCTGGACGTGTTCCGCGCCCATCCTCCCGGATACACCGTGCTGTTTCTGGCCACGTCCGCCCATTTCCACGGCATGCAGGGCGTTAACGACTTCCTGGACCGCCACTATCGGACGGACGATTTTTTCCTGGATCGCATACCTGAGGCGGACCGGATCCCCTTCACGCTGTTCCTGGGTCTGGACCTGACCAGCCGGATGGACCAGGTCGGGCTGTTCAGCTACGGCGATTACATCTTCTTCGCCTCGAATCTGGATATACTGTACGAACCCTATGCGGACCGGTACATGAATTACGCACGCAAGGCCGGCGTGTACGATCGGGAGGACAGCCGGACGGCCTACCTCAATACGCTGACGCCTTCGCTCAGGTCCCAGGAAAGCTACATGCCCGCGGGTCCAGCCTTCGATCATGAGATGGTCACGCTCGCGGGGCTGCATGGCATGACCTTCTCCACGGTGAACGACAACAGGCTGCTGATCGATACGCCTGTCGACCGGGTCGAGCACGTCGATTTCCCCAACCTGGTCCGGCAGATCAGGACCATCGGCACCCTGCTGCCGGCCATGCTGTCGGACCCCGAGGCCTTCGAGGTGGACGAGTCCATTCGGCTGAAAGACGACGGCCGCGACATCGAGGGCCGGGTTCTCGAGTTCGACCGCACCGTGGATTTCTTCAAGCCCAACACCCCGGTATCCGATGCCCTGGTCGTCTACGAGCCGGGCTACCAGAGCCACAGCGGCGTGCGGGGGTTCATGGTCACCCACGCGGACTCGCTGGGTTATTTCCGTTTTTCCATGGTCCGCGACCCCAAGGGCCCGACCGAGGTTCGCAGCTATGGCCTGGACGACACAGGCCGGGTCGTGTACGCACCGGACCTGGGGGAGGAGGGGGACGCCACCTTCCCCCTCGCGGTGCCGAATTCGTCCAAGGTGAACAATACCATACAGGTCCTCTTTCCCTGCGAGGAGATCAACCTCTTCGATATCGTCGATCCCGGCGTCTTCGTCGCCCTCGACAACCTGACTGTGCTCGGACGGGACAACAGCCCGCTGCGAAAGTACGGGGCGGCCTTCGTGGAAGACCAGAGTTTCTTCGGCAACTGGATGACCAACGCCGCGGTGGTCTTCGC
>JAPOOT010000035.1 GCA_026713285.1 Gemmatimonadota bacterium
CTAGTTGGTCAGAAGCTATTTGGCCAGAACCTAGTTGGCCGCATCATCGTTCCCGGAAGCATGATGCTCAATGCGTTGGATAAGAAATTCCACGTTCTCGCGGCGCTCGATGGCCTCGGCGATCCGGTCGTATTCTTTCGCATCGACCACCATGTGAATGAAGGGACTGAGAAACGCCATGAACTGGCCGCCCAGAAACGAGAGGGGTTTCATAGATTCCAGGAAGAGCACCGCGGGCGCGGTGAGCTCGCGCGCGACCACAGCCTCGGCGATCCGGTCGAGCAGGGCCTGCTGTTCCGCCATGTTTCCGGTTGATTCACTCATGCCCAATCGCCTGGTTGAACCCGATCGCCCGGTCGGACTAAATCGCCTGGTTGGACCAAAGCGCCTGGTTGAACCCAATCGCCCGGTTGGACCAAAGCACCGGGTTGAACCCGATCGCCCGGTTGGACCGGACTTCCCGCGGGTTGTCCGAACATCCCGCCGTCTCAGCTGACCACCTGCTCCCGGCCCGCGTGTTTGCCGATCCACTCGCGCAGGGGGATGTCTTCGAGCAGGGGCGAAGTATAGCCATGACCGCCCGATGGTCCGGCGCCAAGAAGCTGTCTCCGGATGGGGTCGCAACGGCTCATGTAATGATCCACCGTCATGTTGTCCCGGGGACGCAGCCACCGGTAGCTGTAGCCGTAGAAAAGCACCTTGCGGCTGATCTCGGAATAGTTGATCCCCGAAGCGTGCCAGAGGCGGCGATCAAAGAACACGGCGTCGCCTGCCGCCGCCTGGATCGGCACAGCCCCGTCCGGGTCGAGGTCAGCTTCATCGGGAAACTCGATTTCGTCTCTGCGATGGCTACCCGGAACGGCGTGGAAGTTCCCGCGGTCAGTTGCCGTGCAGTCGCTCAAAAAGAACGCCACTTTAAGCGATATCCGCGGGCGGGGCGAGGTTTCCAGGTCGATGTTCAGCCTGCCGCTGTCCTGGTGCCAGCCCAGGCGCCGTTTTCTGGGTTTCTGTCCGGCCGGCCACGGTGGCGAGACGATTAAATGGGAATGGTACAGTTGAATGTGCCAGCCGAGTATACCCCAGACCTTTGGAAAGGTTTTCGGCCAGTCAAGCAGTTCCAGCAGCAGGTCGTCCCGGCCGATGATGTCGAAGTGGTTCAGGACTCGGTAGACACCGTCGCCCTCTTTCGGCCGGTTTTCCTCGTCGATGCGGTCCGCGATGCGGTTCAGGGCCTTGACCATGTCGTCCGCCAGGACGTTCTCAACGATGAAATAGCCCTGCGTATCGAATTGGTCCCGCTCTACTTCCGTCAGGCAGTGGGCAAGGCAGGATGAATCCATGGCGCTCCCCCAGGTTCTATGCGCAGAATTGCGCGGTTCATGTCTGTATTTCCTTGACCATTCCCGATCCGCCGGTCAATCCATTTGGAGACTGGACCCGGCGCGCCATTTCTCCGAACTCCTGCTCGCCGCCACGCCGATCATGTCTCGGCCACTCCGATCATGTCTCCCGCACCGATCACGTCTCCCGCACCGATCACGTCTCCCGCACCGATCACGTCTCCCGCACCGATCACGTCTCCCGCACCGATCACGTCTCCCGCACCGATCATGTCTCCCGCACCTCGAATCTCACCTGGATCTCGCGGCTCTCGCGGTAGCCTATGCGGATCGCCCGCGCCTTCAACCGGTGCTCGCCGGCTTCCAGTCGTAGCGGTTCGGTGTACAACAACCAGTGGGGATCGTCGTCCTCTTCGAAGGTATAGGCGATGGACGCCCCCTGCGTGGCGCAGTGGAGCTGTACCAGCAACGGACCAACGAATAAGCCGCCTTCCAAAGCCGGTTCCATTCCCGGGCTTTCCGGACATATGGGTACGGCGATTACCGGTGCGGTTTCGGGTTGCCGGCCCTCCGGATACCAGTTCCGGACCATTTCGCTTTCGGGTATGCGGCCCATGTCACCGACCTCTTCGATCCAGGCATCGAGGGCATTTCGCATCCGCTCCAGGTCGCTCCTCACACGGGGATCCGCGGCCAGGTTGCGTATTTCATGGGGGTCCGCCTCCGTGTCGTAGAGTTCCTCCACCGGCCTGGGATACCGGAACAGGGCCGACTGCGCCTCGTCCAGTCCGCCTTCCATGTGCAAACGCCAGATTTCCTGCATGATGGGATGGCGATTTCGATAGGGTATCCAGGAAAGGTACGGGAGGTCCGGCCGGTAGTTTCGGATATACTTGTACTGCCTGTCCCGAACGGCCCGGACCATGTCGTAGGACACGTCGTGGCGGTCCCGGCTCGCGAAGATGTAATCGCGCGGATCACGTGCCTGAGTCCCGATAAACGCGCGTCCCTGGAAATGGTGCGGGATCTCGACGCCGGCAAGGGACAGCATGGTGGGTCCCAGGTCGACTGTACTCACCAGGTCATCGCGAACCTCACCTCCTCCCAGGTCCGGTCCACGGGCGATCAACGGTACATGAATCCCCCCGTCGTAGGGCCAGCGCTTGCCGCGGGGCAGGGGACCGTGGTCGCTCCAGTTGAACACGTACGTATTGTCGGCGAGACCGTCCTTTTCCAGCTCGGTGAGCATGGCGCCGAATTCCCGGTCGTTATGGGCGATATGGGTGTACATGCGGGCCAGGGCCACTCTGACTTTCGCCGTGTCGGGCAGGTGGGGCGGCGGCTTGATGGAATCGGGATCAAACTCGGGCAACGGGCACTTCTCAGGCCACATCCCGCTTTCGTGACTGCGCATGAGATTGAAGACCGCGAAAAAGGGCTGGTCCGGATCGGGACGGTTGCGCCAGTGGGCGTCCTTTCCCTGCTCGTCCCAGGCCGTCAGCGGCGGCTCGAACTGGTAGTCGGTCTTGAAGTTGTTGGTGCAATAGTAGCCCGCCGCCCGCAGGTACTCGGTGAAGCACTTGACGTAATGGGGCGGGACCGCGGAATAGGGCGTGGGCATTTCAGGGGTATCTTCATGTACGTGGGTGGTCCGCATGTGGTGCGTACCGATGGAGGTGGCGTACATCCCGGTAATGATCGCCGAACGGGCCGGCGCGCAGACTCCGGACGTGGAATAGCAATGCGACCAACGGCAACCCTCGGCCGCGAAACGGTCCACGTTTGGCGTGCGGGCCACCGGATCGCCGTAGCAGCCGTAATTCGGACCGGTGTCTTCGAAGGATATCCACAGGATGTTGGGTCTGGACTGCGATGGCACGTTGCCCTCTCGTTCTTCGGAAGTTGTTCTTCTCGTTAACCTGCTTCTTTACAGTATGTTGAGTGGTTGGGTACGACACCGTTGGAATAGGCCATGCGTCTCCGTCTCCATCACAGTCCCATCACCGTCTCCTCGGCGAGTTGATCTACGACCGCCTTCAATTCGCCCGTTCGTGCATGGGTCCTGAGTTGTCGGTCCGCGCTGCTTCCCTGCTTGAGCATGACGCGAACGTACTCGATCTCTTCCCGGACCCCGAGCGGATCCACTACGTCGTCCACGATGTCCAGAAGTTCCTCGATCAGGTAGCGTACGGGTACTTCCTCTTCCTTTCCGAAATCGACCAGGTTGCCGTCCAGCCCGTCCTTGATCGCGCGCCACTTGTTCTCAGCCACCAGGTCGCGACGGTAA
>JAPOOT010000354.1 GCA_026713285.1 Gemmatimonadota bacterium
CCCTTGTCGCCATGATGGGTGTCGACGCCGTCTACCGACCGCGTACACGGTCGCAGCTCGCTGATTCAACCGCTCAATATGTTAACGGCTCCGGCCCATGCGTCAAGGACAAGACGGCACGCGTCAAGGACAAGACGACCCACGCGTCAAGGACAAGAAGGCACGCGTCAAGGCGGATTCCCTTCCAGCGTCCTGAGCCGCCTGGTCACCCGTGCCAGTTCGATCAGCAACTCCTCCATGCGCGCCGTGTATTCACCGGGATCCACCCGGTCCTTGCGGGCTTTGAGCTCATCGATCTGCCAGCGCAACGCCTCCATGCCGTCCTGCAGCGCCCGTTCCTCGGGAGAACCGGATTTCACCGCGGCAGTCGATCTGCGGCCGAAGTACACCCTGCCGGCCAGCATCCCATCCGTACCGCCGGGCCCCGGTTCCCGGGTCCCCCTTCCGTCGCCGTTGTCGTCCAGCAGCGGATGTTCGGTAGCCAGAAGCCCCTCGCCGGCGTACCATTCCGAGGTCTTGTTCCTCGCGTAGACAAAAGACTCCAGCACCGAGATCCGTCCATCCTTGTCCAGGTCCCCCGCCTTCGCTTTCAGTGCTGCGAGCAGGTGCTCCGGAAAGACCGTGGATAGCCGTTCGGCACCGCTTTTGGTCGCCGTGACGATCACGCGGCCGGGACCGCTAAGCGCCTCGATGAAAGGTGCGCTGGAACTCGCTCCGTTCACTACGACCGTGTACCGCGCCCCGATCTCTTCGAGCGCATCGCGCAGCATGTCCGCCCTCAGGTCCGGACCGGGGATATTCAACCTGGCGCCTGCGTCCGTGGCGCTGCCATGGCCGATCAGCAGGATGAACAGATCGTCGCCGGGACGAATGAGATCCGCCAGGGCGGCCAGGACTCGTCGAATCTCTGCCAGCGTGGACTTCACCGCCGGGAAACCGCCGACGCCGGCCGGATCCTCGACCATCAGGGTCAGCCGGTCTTCCGAGAAACCGTAGTCGGAACTCAAAACGTCGCGGAAACCCCGCGCCCAGTCCAGATTGCGGTCCACGTACTTCTTTTCGCCGCCTATTCCCGCGATGACCAATCCGTACTGCAACCCGGAAGCCGTGCCCGTTTCCATCATGCCCGGTGGATCGACCGACCGCTGGGGCGGATCGGTCGGCCGCATCGAAAACAGTCCGGCGCTGAGCAGGCCGGCGGCCAGCAGCCCCGCGCACATGCCCGTGACCAGACTCATCACGACAGTCCTTTCTGGCGCCTCAGAAACCATTCTGCGCTCAGAAAAAGCAGAATGGCCGCGAAAAGGAAGGGCGTGTCCCGCAGGTCTCTTTCGCGGATCGACGTAGCCGTATCATCGACGGGCTCAATCAACTCGGTCAACCGTCCCGCCTCGGACAGGGGCAGGTACGTGCCGCCCGTGGACCCGGCAAGCCTTTCAAGTTCCTCCGCGCGCAGTCCCGCGTTCGTGAACTCCGTGGCCGAAGGGGCCACGGTAAACCCGGTCTGATCGCGCAGCAGCTCGCCGTCCGCGGAACGGACGGTAACCTCGACCTTGTGCATGCCGCCCAGTTCAGGACGATACTCGCCCCGGTACAGGCCACCCTTC
>JAPOOT010000082.1 GCA_026713285.1 Gemmatimonadota bacterium
CGCCGTTCCTCTTCCGCTACGCGCGCGGCCTCTTTCCTGGATTTTGAACCGTACGCGTGGCCCGCGTGGGACAGGATGCCACGGAAATCAAGATACGCGTGATCATGAATCATCCCTGCCAGTTCGACGACTCGCGGGTCCCCCGGCAACAGGCCGCATCGGTGCAGTCCCACGTCGATCTTCAGGAACAGTCCGACGATGTACCCGTGGACTGCCGCCCGCTCGCCCGCTACCTGGATGCCTTCCTTCGAGTCGGTCACCACGCGCACCGCGACGCTTCGATCCTTTGCCGCGGCCAGCAGCCGGTCCCATTTCGACGGGGAGACCACCGGCCGGGCGACGGTTATGGAATTGAACCCACCCGCCATGAAGACCAGTGCCTCGTCCACCGTGGCCACGGTGACACCCGACGCGCCCAGTCCGATCTGTCTCCGGCCGATCTCCAGGGATTTGTGGGTCTTGGCGTGGGGACGCAGCGCGACGCCGTGCCGATCCGCCAGGTCCTGCATGGCGCGCAGATTCTCCATCAGCCTGGTCTCATCGAGCAATACGGCGGGCGTTTCCACCTCATCGAATATCGAATCTGATCTCATGTCCTGGACCTTGGCTGGTCTGTTCTTTGCATTAGGGGCAGATTGGACTTTTCCACGGCAAGTTGCCGAGGTAAGTTGCCAAGGGAAGTTGCCCAGTCATGAAGAGATAGTGCAAGAAAAAACAAATCGCGTCAACCCCGCTTCACCCGGGTAGACTCCGCCTTCTGGCCCGATAGCCGCATCGTTTTCCGACTTGACACGGCCTGCCGGGGCATGGCACATTTTCGCGTGCAACCACCGGAAACCTGTTTGCGCCTCACCTTGGGAGCATGGTATGGATCGACGGAAAGCGGCGGATCTGGCAAGGCGCTATGTCGAGCTGTCCAACCGCCACGTACTTGACGAAGTGTTTCCCATGTTCGATCCCGATGCCACCTACCGATCGTCTCAGTTCGGCCTCTTCGAGGGGCTGGACGAGATCCGGGAGATGATGAGCGGCTTTTTCGCCAATTTTCCCGACGTGCACTGGATGGTGGACGACTACCGTGCGGATTCCGATGATACGGCCTCCTTCGAATTCACGATGCGGGCTACCCGTGCCAAAACGGGGCAGTCCGTGGAGCGCCGGGGACGCGAAACGATCATCTTCACCGATGACGGCAGGATCAGGCACGTCGAGGTCGATGTCGCCCAGTCGGGCTGACGGACGGCCACCGCCGCCCAGCCGCGCTGAAGGACGGCCTCCGCACGGCCGCGCTGACGGACGGCCTCCGCCCGGCCGCGCCGATGGACCGGCCGCAATCTCCCAGTCGGGCTGACGGACGGCCGCGATCATCCAGCCGCACTGACAGGCCGGCAGGAGCTCATCCATGCATCCCTTGCTCCCCGAGATCCTCGCTGCAGAAGAACGCATTCGGTCCCATATCCTGCAGACGCCTCTTATACACTCGATGCCGCTTTCAGACCGGACGGGAGCGAATGTCTACCTCAAGATGGAAAGCGAGCAGCACACCAATTCCTTCAAGGCGCGCGGGGCCATGAACAAGGTACTTTCACTTGCCGCGGAGGAAAGGGCCCCGGGCGTGGTGACCTCGTCGACGGGCAACCACGCACAGGGTGTCGCCCGGGCCTGCATGATCGCCGGCTGTCCCGGTACCATTTACCTGCCCAACGGGGTCGATCCTTCCAAGGTGGAGGCGATCCAGCGGTATACCGTGGACCTGGTCTTCAACGATGGCAATGCGCTTGAAACTGAGCTGCACGCCAAGCATCAGGCAGCCGTTCAGGGCAAAATCTGGATTTCACCCTACAACGATCCCCAGATCATCGGTGGGCAGGGAACCATCGGCATCGAATTGTCCCAACAACTGCCATCTGCCGACGACGTCATCGTCACCGTCGGAGGGGGCGGACTGATCGGCGGGATAGCAGTCTACGTGAAGGCACAAATGCCCGGCACGCGGATCATCGGCGGCCAGCCTGATCGCTCGGCGGCCATGTACCACTGTATCCGCGCGGGACGTGTCGTACCAACCGAACAGCATGAGACGCTATCCGATGGGTCCGCGGGCGACGTGGAACCGGGATCGATCACCTTCCCGGTTTGCCGCGACCTGGTCGACGAATATATCCTGGTCTCGGAGGAGGAGATCGGCGAGGCCATCCGGTTCATGGTCCACGAACACCACAAGATCGTCGAGGGCGCCGCTGGCGTTGCCGTGGCCTCCCTGCTGAAGCGCAAGGATGTATTCAGGGGACGTATAGTTGTCATCGTCATCTGCGGCGCCAATATCGCTGCGTCGACCCTCAGAACCGTACTGGCTTCTTGACTTTATCTTGTCCTAAACGGCAGTTCTTCTATTAAAGTTCTTCTATAGAACGGAAAGGTCCCATGCAAAGGTCACGCCCGAACATCCTGTTCATCATGGCCGACGACCACGCGTCGCACGCCATCAGCGCCTATGGCAGCCGGATCAACGCGACGCCCCATATCGACCGTATCGCGGCCGAAGGGATGCGGTTCGACAACTGCTTCTGCACCAATTCCATCTGCACGCCCAGCCGTGCGGCTATCCTGACGGGCACGTACAACCATGTGAACGGCGTCACCACCCTGTCCACCCACCTGGACGGACGCCTACTGAATTATCCCAAGGTGCTGCAGGAACAGGGTTACCAGACGGCCGTGGTAGGCAAGTGGCATCTCGGCCACGGAGGCATCCACGATCCCACCGGATTCGACTTCTGGGACGTGCTGCCCGGCCAGGGCCTGTATCATGATCCCGAGATGATCAGGATAGGGGAACGGACGAAGCGAAGCGGGTACGCCACCGATCTCATCACGGACTATTCCCTGGACTGGCTACGCGGCCGCGACCGGGACCGTCCCTTCTGCCTCATGGTCCATCACAAGGCGCCGCACAGGTCCTGGGAGCCGGACGACCGGCACGCGAACATGTATGAGGACGAGGACATCCCGGAGCCGGAGACCTTCGACGACGACTATTCGAACCGGGCCGCGGCCGCCGCGGCCGCCCGGATGCGGGTTGAAAGCGATCTCACCGCGGAGGATCTGAAGGTGCCTGTGCCGGAAGGCCTGACACCCGCCGAAGAGAAAAGCTGGAAGTACCAGCGGTATATCAAGGATTACCTGCGATGCATCGCCTCGATCGATGACAACGTAGGCAGATTGCTGGATTACGTAGACGAAGAGGACATCGCGGGGAATACTATCGTGATCTACACGTCGGACCAGGGTTTCTTCCTCGGCGACCACGGATGGTACGACAAGCGGTTCATGTACGAGGAGTCCCTGCGCATGCCCTTCCTGGTCCGGTACCCCAGAGAGGTGTCGCCGGGCACGGTGAACGGAGACATGATCCTGAACGTCGACTTCCCCGCCACCTTCCTGGATTGCGCCGGCGCGGACATTCCGCCGTCATTCCAGGGCCGTTCCTTCCGGCCGCTCCTGCAGGGAGAGACCCCGAAAGACTGGCAGACGTCCATGTATTACCGGTACTGGATGCACGGCGCCCACCACAA
>JAPOOT010000233.1 GCA_026713285.1 Gemmatimonadota bacterium
ACCGGCTGTTCCTTAACCCGCTTCAACGACTTTCTCGACCGCTACCGCGCAGTACTTGAACTCGGGGATCTTGCCCTCGGGATCCAGGGCGTCGTTGGTCAGGATATTGGCGGCCGCTTCCTTGAAGTGGAAGGGAATGAAGACGTTGCCTTCGGCGACCCTCGTCGAAGCCTTCGACTTCAGCGTGATGGCGCCGCGGCGGGAGGAGACGACGACCGGTTCGCCGTCAACCACGCCGAGCAGGTCCAGGTCTGCCGGCGTCATCTCGACGAACGCTTCGGGCGCCATGGCATCCAGGGCCTTCGCCCGGCGGGTCATGGTTCCCGTATGCCAGTGTTGCAGAAGCCGTCCGGTATTCAGGACAAAGGGGAACTCAGCGTCCGGCAATTCATCGGGCGGCGCGAAGGATACGGGCATGAATCGCCCGCGTCCGATGGGGAAGGTGTCGCTGAAGAGGATGGGCTCGTCAAGCGGCCATACCACCGTGCTTTGTTCCATCGCTTCATAGGTGATCCCATTGAAAATTGGCGTCAGTCCCACGATCTCTTCCCAGACTTCCTCCGGGCTCCCGTATTCCCATGCGTCGCGCGCATCGCCCTGCTCCATCCGTATCATCCGGTTGGCCAGATCAATCAGTATATCCCCGTCCAGCCGCGCTTCGCCTGGTGGCTGGATCGCCTGCCTGCCGACCTGGACCATGCGGTTGGTGTTGACATAGGTGCCTTTTTTCTCGATCGCGGTGGAAGCCGGCAGGACCACGTCGGCGAATTCGGCAGTCTCCGTCAGGAAGATGTCCTGGACGGCCAGGAAGGACAGGTTCTGCAGCGCTTTCCTTACCTTGTTCATGTTCGGGTCCGAAAGGAAGGGATTCTCTCCCATCATGAACATGCCGGCGATGCGTCCGTCGAGCGCGCCGTGCATGATCTCCACGACGGTCAGGCCATCCGCCGGATCCAGGGCTTTGCCCCATGCGGATTCGAATCGTCTGCGTACTTCCTGGTCCGTAACAGGTTGATAGCCCGGGTAGTACCGGGGGATCAGTCCCACGTCCGAAGCGCCCTGCACGTTGTTCTGGCCGCGCAGGGGATGCAGCCCGGTGCCGCGGCGCCCGATATTGCCGGTCATGAGACACAGCGAAATGAGCGCGCGGGCATTGTCGGTGCCCTTGACGTGCTGGCTGATCCCCATGCCCCAGAAGATGATCGCCCGCTCCGCGCGCCCGTAAACCCGCGCCAGCTCTTCAATCAATTCCGCGGAAACGCCGGTGATCCTGTAGGTCATTTCCGGGTTGTATGAACGCACCGATTCGGCGAGTGCTTCGATTTTTTCGGTACGGTCCGCGATGAACGCGTCGTCCTGCAATCCTTCCCGCAGAATTACGTGCATCAATCCGTTGAGTAACGCGACGTCCGTGCCGGGCTTGAACCGCACGTACCGGGTGGCGTGGTCCGCGATGGTGGGCCGGCGCGGATCGAGCACGTAAAGCTTGATCCCCTTCTGGGCCGCCTGTTTCAAGTAGGTGGCGGCGACGGGATGGTTGTCCTCCGTATTGGAGCCGATCACGAAGATCACGTCCGTGTCGAGGACTTCCTGGAATGCGTTCGATACGGCCCCGCTTCCGATGGCCTCCGTGAGTGCCGCAACGGAAGACGCGTGGCAGAGACGCGTGCAGTGGTCTACGTTGTTGGTACCGAATACGACACGGATCAGCTTCTGGAAGAGGTAGGCTTCCTCGTTGGTGACCTTGGCCGAACCGAAGCCGGCCAGCGCGCCCGGTCCGTTCGATTGCTTGATTTCCAACAGCTTTCGGGCCGCGAGGTCGAGCGCCTCATCCCATTCGGCCTCCCGGTATACTTCGCGGATGCGGTCGTTCCAGTCCGCGGACCGCAGCGAACGCCGGAATTCCCGGTAATCCGTAAAATCCGCCGAAAGCGGTTGCTTGGGATAGGCGTCTTCCCTCCTGATGAGCGGTTTCAGTAGCCGCTGCGGATGGTGCGTGTAGTCGTAGCCATACTTTCCCTTGACACACAGTCTGCCTTCCGTGTGGGTCTCCTCCCGTCCGGTCGCCCTCAGGACCCTGTTGTTTCGAACATGGTACGTGATACCGCAGCCCACACCGCAGTAGGGACACAGGGAGTCGATCCGCGTAACGTCCCGCTCATCCCCTTGCGAAACGACATCGCGGGGTACGTGTTGTTCGCGATCGGACAGGCAATCCGGGTCTGCGGCCGGTTTCACGGACCCGGGGTTGCCTCCGGCCGTATCCACGAGTGGGATGTCTGTCAGGGCCCCGGTGGGACAGGCGGCCACGCATTCACCGCAGGAGACGCAGGAGGACTTCCCCATGGGCAGGTCGTTGTCGAAGGCGATCCGGGTACCGCATCCCTTGCCGGCGCGGCCAATGACGTCGTTTACCTGCACGTCGTCGCAGGCGCGGATACAACGGTCGCACAGGATGCAGGCATTGTGCGCCACCGCGATCACCGGCGAGGACACGTCCTCATGCCGCGTCGGATTCGCCGCCGCCGGGGCAAACCTATCGGGTCGCGCGGCGAGTTGCCTACCCAGACGCGCCAGTTCATCGTGCTCGGCCGGCTTGCGCCGTTCCGGCGCCTTCGGCTGTCCGGCCTCCAGCAATTCCACGAGGGTACGGCGGGTACGCCGGACCCGCTCCGTATCGGTACGCACGACCATGCCCTCTTCCACCTGGCGGATGCAAGCCGCCGGCAAGGTCCGGGCGTTTTCCACGTCTACTACGCACACGCGGCACACGGCCACGGGACGCATCCCGGGATCGTGGCAAAGCGTGGGAATTTCAATACCTGCCGATCGGGCCGCTTCCCAGATCGTGGCGCCTTCCGGCGCGGTTACGCGTCTGCCGTCGAGGGTCAGCGTCACGGAATCACTGCGCATCGGCACCGCCCGTGGTGCGATCGGCCTGGTGATCGGCCTGGTGATCGGCCTGGCGATCCGCCGCTTGCCGACAGAGGATCTCGAACTCTTCCGGGAAATGCATGCGGGCGGAGGTAAGCGGCAGTGCCGCCGCCTGTCCGAGCCCGCAAATGGACGATAGCTCCATCGCTTCTGCTACATCCTGTACGGGTGCCAGCATGTCGGGCCGCCCATTTCCTTCAAGCACCTTTTCCAATAGCTGAACGAGATGCTCCGTACCGGTCCGGCAGGGCACGCACTTTCCGCAGGACTCGTTGCGGAAGAACGTTACCGCGTTCAGCGCAAGATCCACCATGTCCGTGCCCTCGGCCAGGACGATGACCGCACCGGAACCCAGCATGGACCCGGCGTCCGCCAGGGGCTTGAAGTCGAGGGGAATATCCGCCATGGAAGCAGGAAGGAAACCCGACGACGTGCCTCCCGGTGAAAAGGCCTTCAGCTTGCGTCCGCCGGAAACGCCGCCCCCTTCGTTGTCAATGAGATCGCGTACCCGCGTTCCGAGGGGGATTTCGTACACGCCGGGCCGGTTGACGTGCCCGCTGAGGGCGAAATACTTGCGTCCCGCCGCGCCGTTTATCCCCTGGCTTCTGAACCATTCGGCGCCGCGGCGCAGAATGGCGGGCACCCAGGCGAAGGTCTCCACATTGTTGATAAGCGTGGGCCTGCCGTGCAGCCCGTGCGTACCCGGGAACGGCGGCTTGTTTCGGGGCTCTGCCCGTTTGCCTTCCATTGCCTCCAACAGGGCCGTCTCCTCGCCGCAGATATAACCGCCCGGACTGTCGAAGATCTCCAGATGAAACGAATGTTCCGTATTCAATACGCCGTCGCCCAGGTATCCCTCGGAGTAGAACGCCCTGATGGTCTTCTCCAGCACTTCCCGTTCCCGGTCGTATTCATGGCGAAGGTACAGGTATCCCTGGTTTGCCCCGGCCACGAGACCACCCAGGATCAATCCCTCGACGACGAGATGGGGATAGTGGTACAGGATCTCACGGTCCTTGAACGTGCCGGGTTCGCTCTCGTCCGCATTGCAGATCGCGTACTTGACCTCGGATTCGGCCTTCCGGACCAGGTCCCACTTCACCCCCGTCGGGAATCCTGCTCCGCCCATGCCGCACAGCCCGCTGTCCTTGACAGCCTGCAGAATCCGGTCCGAATTGCCGTCCGTAACCCACGCTTTTAACGATTCGGCAGCCAGTGGATGGCCATAGGGATCAATAAGCCCGGGGCTGGCACGCCGCCTGGTAGGCTGCCGGGCGACCCTTCCGTCCTCGGCCAACCGAGCGACGAAATTGCTAAGACGATCCGGTGACATGGAACGGTAACTGCGATCGTTGATCGAGACCGCCGGCGCCCCGTCGCACTGTCCAAGGCAGGAAACTCCGGATACCTCCCAGTTTTCAAGCCCGGCATAATCCACAGTTTCCCGCAGGGTCTCCAGCAGGTCACAGGCGCCGTGGAGGTGGCACGTGAGGTCGGTACAGACGCGCAGCGTAGCCTCCGGGGGAGGCTCAAGTCTGAAGTGAGGGTAGAAGCTGGCCACGCCATGGGCTTCGTAGAGGGGAATGCCCTTGCGCTCCGAAAGGGATTTCAATTCCTCTTCGGGCAGATAGCCGTGACGCGCCTGTATCTCCCTCAGATCATCAATCAGCATGTAACGGGTCCGGTATGGTTCGGTTACGAGGCGAGTTGGTGTATCGAGGTCGTCCAGCCCGGATCGTCGATATCGACGATCCGGAACGCGGCCGGTTCGTCCGTTGCAATGACACGGGCGCCGTCCGCTCTGATCACGGGGTCCTTGCGGAACTGCAGTCCCACGCTCGGTGCGGTCAGGACGGTTGCATGGTCGAGTTCCATGCAGAAGTCGTGGTGCACGTGGCCGCACAGGATCAATCGTAACGCGGGCCGGGCATTGCATATCCGGAGAAAACGGCCGTTTTCCTGAAGAATCAATTCATCCATCCAGGCGACGCCCACGGGTACGGGCGGGTGATGCATGCAGATGACGGAGGGCGGATTGGAAGACAACGCTCGCTCCAGCCAGTCCAGTTGAACGTCGTCCAGCCTGCCTGCCACCTCCCCTTCGTCCTGCGTATCGAGCACGATAACCCGGTGGCCTGCCCGGTCCAGCGCGTAGTAGTACGGGGCCGAATTCGCGACGGATTCTTCCAGCATGATCCGGCGGAAGACCGGTCTGTAATCGTGATTGCCCATGGCCATGTGACAGGGAAAACGAAGGGAAGAAAGAACGTCCTTGATTGCCCGATAGGAGTCTTCGGATCCGTCGTTTATTTGATCGCCCGTCATGACGACGAGATCGGGCGCGGGACTCAGCACGTTGACCGCATCTACGGCGGCCCGAAGCCGTCCCAGCGTGTCCTGGCCGTGGACGGGCTGCCGGTCCGCCGGCACGATATGGGGATCGGAAAGCTGAACGATGCGCATGAATCAGGGTTTCCAATCTCTAACCAGCTGAACGAGCAGGCGAACCCCCACTCCGGTAGCGCCTTTCGGGCAATAGGACTTGCTCGACTCCGTGTAGGCCGTTCCCGCGATGTCCAGGTGCACCCAGGGACGCTCGATGAATTTCTCCAGAAAGGCGCCGGCGGTCAGTGCGCCGCCCCATCGACCGCCCGTGTTTTTCACGTCGGCGATATGGCTCTTGATCTGGTCGTGGTAATCCTTCCAGATTGGCAGGGGCCAGACGCGCTCGCCCGTCGTCTCTCCGGCCTTGCGTACCCGTTCCTGCAACGGCTCGTCATTGCCCATCATCCCCGATGCCGCGTGGCCGAGGGCGACCACGCATGCGCCGGTCAACGTGGCCAGGTCGATCACCGCCGCCGGACTGAATCGTTCCGCGTACCCCAGGGCGTCGGCCAGGACGAGGCGCCCTTCGGCGTCGGTGTTGATGACTTCGATCGTCTTCCCGGAAAGTGCCGTGATGATGTCGCCTGGTTTCAATGCCTTGCCGTCCGGGAGGTTTTCGGTAGCGGGAACGAGCCCCACGACGTGAAGGGGCGGTTTCAACATGGCGATAGACCGCATGGCGCCGATTACGGCGGCCGCGCCCGACATGTCGTGTTTCATTTCTTCCATGCCGCCGCTCGACTTGATGGAAATGCCCCCGCTATCGAAGGTGATGCCCTTCCCGATGAAAACCAGGGTATCCCGGCCTTCGGAAGGTGCTCCGTACTCCAGAATGATGAATCGGGGGGGTTCCTCACTGCCCGCGTTGACCGCGATCAAAGCGCCCATGCGTTCTTTTTCAATGTCCTTCCGGGTAAGGACACGGCATTTAAGATCGCAATCGGCGGCCATTTTTCGGGCGGCCGAAGCCAACTTGCGCGGTGGTAGCGCATTCCCTGGGGCGTTGGAGAGGTCGCGTGCCAGCGTCGTACCCGCGGCGGTTATTCGCGCGGCTTCGATCCCGTCCCGGACCTCATTGGCTTGCGCGCGCTGCTGTATCACGACCGTAAGGTTCTCGAGCCTGGTTCGCTCGGGCCCGGCGGACTGGTGGCAATCATATCGGTATTCGCCCAGCAAAAGTCCTTCCACGGTGGCTTGTGCGCAGTCCTGCAATGCAAAGTCCGGTACCTCCAGTCCATGCACGACCGTTGAAAGGTCGGAGACGCCGAGCTTTAGGGCCCGTTTGACCGCCATGCCCGATGCGCGCCGGACCGTTTCCAGACAGAAATCGCTTCGTGCACCGAGCCCCAGGAGGATTACCCTACCGGGCGGCGCCTGGCCGCACGGATACAGCACCGCGACTTCCTGTTCATCTCCCTTGAAATCACCCAGCTTCAGCATGCCATGCAGATAACGGCGCAGGGCGCTCTCCAGGACCATGGAATCGGTCTCCTCGAGCTGATCTCCCTTGAAGAGTCCGATGATCACGTTGGTGTCGACTTCCGATCCGATTCTGCCGATTTTCACGTCTAATTGCATGCGTTTGCGTCCGGTTTGCGGCCGGTAGATCGTACGGTAACGATACGATCACCCGGACCGGGTGAAGTGGGGTCTCACCGAATGTATTTCTTGAACATTAGTGATGGCATCCGCAGGCGGGACCGCATGGCGCGGATGGCACGGGTGCCGGGGCCGCCAGGCTATCTTTCGCCGAAATCGCCGTGGCGAAGGCGGAGAATTTCTTGACCACGTCGTTGTCCGAGCACGCGGGGCAGGAAACGCTTTCCGACGCGTCCGCGTTCTTTACGAGCAATTCAAAATCCTCACCACAACGGGCGCATTCATATTCGAAAAGTGGCATAGCGAGAACACTCCAATGGGATGTTGCGGCGCCGGGCCGAAACCCGGTCGCGACGATGCATGCTAAACGCCGTCAGGCAATTCCGGTTAAACGTTGTTTGCTTTCTCCCGCTTCAGGCGATAGGCCCTGTCCAGCAGTTCCACGGGATGAAGGACGTCGATGTCCCTTCCGTCCCGTCGAACGCCGTGCTGGATCTGCAGGATGCAGCCGGGATTTCCTGTCGCCACCACATCGGGCTCCGCCTGCCTGACATGACCCATCTTGCGGACGAGCAGCCTGTCCGCCATTTCGGGATGCGTCAGGTTGTATATGCCGGCGCTGCCGCAGCACCAGTCCGATTCTTCCAGTTCGACGAGTTCGAGTCCGGGAATCAGGCTCAGCAGGTCCCGGGGCTCCTCCCGCACGCGCTGGCCGTGAGCAAGGTGGCAGGCGTCGTGATAGGCGACCCGCGCCCTGACCGTACCCATCTCCTCATTAACGGGTATCCCGGCGAGAAACTCGTGAACGTCCTTGACCTTGTTCGAAAAGGCGAAGGCGCGGTCCCGGTAAGCGAGATCCCCTGCCAGCAGATCACCGTACTCTTTCAGTTGTGCGCCGCATCCCGCGGCGTTAATGATGATGGTGTCCACTTCCGCCTTTTCAAAAGCATCGATGTTCCTGCGGGCAAGCGATTCGGCCACGGCACGCTCACCGCTGTGCACCTGAAGCGCGCCGCAGCAGGTCTGTGTCTCGGGTATGACTACGTCGCAGCCGTTTTCGTTCAATACACGGGCGGTGGCGGTGTTCACGTGGGTGAACATTTCGTTCATCACGCAACCCGATATCAGGCCCACGCGGTGGCTGGACTTTCCCCGTGCGGGCATGAACGGACTCATCTGCCCTTTCAAGGCCCGGTCCGGCATGACCGGGATCATGGATTCCATGTCGCGGAGCCGTGAAGGGAGCAGTTTCGTCAGTCCCAGAACCCGTACGATCTTCTGAAGACCCAGTGCCTGGTAGGCGCGCAACGGCAGGAAGGCGACGGAGAGTCTGAAGCGCGAAGGCAGCAGCATTTCGAACACCAGTTTCCGGAGAAACCGGTCAACCACGGAACGGGGCCGTTTTTCCGCGATCTCCGCCCGGGCGGCTTCCACGAGACTGCCGTAGTGGACACCCGCAGGACAGGCCGTTTCGCAGGCCCGGCAGTCCAGGCACCCGTCCATGTGCTTCTCGAAATGATCCGTCAGTTCAATTCGACCGTCCGCATAGGCACGCATGAGGTGGATGCGGCCGCGCGGCGAATCCATTTCCACGCCGAGTTCGGTATAAGTCGGACATGCCGGAAGACACAATCCGCAGTGCACGCAATCCAGAAACTTGTCGTATTCGTGTACCAGTCTATTCTGCGATCTCATGTTATACGGATTCCGATCTTGCGGGAACGGGTGTACCGGCCGGTCGAGCCTGGACGCGCCTGGTCGCGCCTGGACCGGCCAGGCCATGGCGCCCGCGAGGGGATTCCACTAAGCGCAACGGAACGATCGGCCTGGTTTGCAGGGCGATAGTCGTAGAATAACAGTAGTTTAAACGTATAATGTCAAGCAGTTTATGGGATGTCCGCAGGGCGAAATAAACCTTCCATAATCCGCCGATCGACATACTTTCCCCTGAAGACGCCGCCTGCTTGCGCGGCGCGATAGGGGACATCCGAAATTCACCGACCGACATACTTTCCCCTGAAGACGCCGCCTGCTTGCGTGGCGCGACAGGGGACATCCGATCAGTACGTCTGTCGACCCGACTGGAAGGAGTTGTACGCATGTCAGCGTTTGAAGGTATCCTGCCGGCCATCATAACCCCGATGGACGGCGACGGCAGTTTCAATGAAGAGGCGTTCCGCCGGGTCATGGAATTCAACATAGGGTCCGGAGTCCACGGATTCTGGATTGCAGGCGGCACAGGGGAAAGCATACTGCTCAGCGACGAGGAGAACATGCGGATCGCTTCGGCGGCGGCGGACCAGTCCCGGGGCCGGGTGAACAATATCATGCACGTCGGCGCCGCAACCACGGACCGTGCGGCCCGGCTGGCGGAACATGCCGCGGGCGCCGGGGTGGAAGCCATTTGCTGCGTGCCCCCTTTCTTCTACGGCAGGACAGACGACGCGATCGCCGAACACTATCGTATCGTGGCCGCGGCGGCGGATCTACCCCTGTTCGTCTATAACCTGCCCCAGTCCACGGGCGTTGAGATCACCACCGGCCTGATGCGGAAGATCCAGGAGCGGGTGCCGCAGCTGGCCGGACTCAAACATTCCTCGCAGTTCTTTCCCGCCGTGCGGAACTTCTCGGCCATGGGGCTCGACTGCCTGGTAGGCAATCACCAGTTGATGCTCCCCGCCTTGACGATCGGCGCTACGGGCTGCGTTGACGGTCCGCCCATCGTAGCGCCGGAATACTGGGTTGAAATATGGAATGCCTACCAGGCGGGTGATCTCGAACGCGCAGAAACCGCGCAGGACCGGGCCAGTGGGGTGTGGGCGGATTTGGGCGCGTGCGGCGGCGAGTTCCATTCCGTGGCCAAGGCGGCGCTCAGCGAGCGTCTCGGCATCGAGTGCGGCGCGGCGCGGCCGCCGGGCGGGCCCTTAACGAAAGCGCAACGGGAAAAGCTGCGTGGTACCATGGCGAAACTCGGCCTTCTGTAACGGATCGAGTATCGAGGATTAAAAACAAGGCTACCGTTGCGACAGGCGCCGCACGATGTCATCGCCCACATCGACGGTACGCGACGTGCCGCCGATATCGGGCGTGCGGACCCTGGCCTCGCCGAGGTTTTCGGTCACGGCCTTTCGTATGGCCGATCCGGCTTCCGCCTGGCCCAGGAACTCGACCATCATGGCCGCCGCCAGAATCGTGGCGATGGGGTTGACCTGGCTCTTTCCGATCAGTTCGAAGGCCGAACCGTGGACCGGTTCGAACATGGAGGGATGTAAACGTTCGGGGTTCAGGTTCGCGCTGGGGGCCAGTCCCATACTGCCTATGGTAATCGCCGAGATATCGGTCAGGATGTCGCCGAAAAGGTTCGAGGCCACCACCACGTCGAAATCCTGCGGCCTGCGCACGAAATCCATGGCCGCCGCGTCGATCAGGAGGGATTCGGTCTCGATATCTCCGTAATCCTGCTTCACGTTATCGAACACCTCGTCCCAGAATACCATGCCGTGACCCTGGGCATTCGACTTCGTAATGGACGTGACCTTGCGCCTCCCTCCGCGCCGCCGCGCTTCTTCGAATGCATAGCGGATTATCCGTTCCGTGCCGTGCCGGGTGAAAACAGAAGTCTGGACCGCGACCTCCTGGTCGGTCTGGTGATACACGCGGCCGCCGATGTCGGCGTATTCCCCTTCTGTGTTCTCACGGACGACCACCAGGTCAATGTCCCCGGGTCCCTGGTCCGCCAGGGGGGACCGAACCCCTTCGTACAGATAGGCGGGCCGAACGCAGGCGTACTGGTCGAATCTGCGGCGTATGGGCAGAATCAGGTTGTTCAGGGTGATGTGATCCTGGACTTCCTCATCGCCGACCGCACCGAAGAATATGGCGTCGAATGCGGCCAGTTCGTCCAGGCCGTCCTCCGGAATAAACCTGCCCGTACGTTTGTAGCGGTCGGAACTCCAGTCGAACCGGGTAAAACGGAAAGCCGGTTCGCCCAGCGCTTCGAGCGTCTTTATGCCTTCCTCGATGACTTCGGGGCCTACACCGTCCCCGGCGATCACGGCAATTTCGAAGTTTGTCATGTTTTTACGGTACAATCGTCGCAGATCCACGCGGCCCGTGTCATCCCGCCCGCGGGGATTTCCGTATCGTAATCCTGCATTACCGGCACCCGGGGCCTGCCACAGAAGTCGCATTTGCCCGTCTGCTTGCCTGGCGGGCTCTCCGCCTGTTTCATGGCGACCAGATCGCTTTCCCGGTACGGCTCCGCGAACCGTCGTGCGAATCCGAGCACCTGGCGATCCGTTTCTGATTGCAGCGCGCGCCTGACAATGGGTTCGAAGGCGGGATCGGTGGGACAACCCCCGTCTTCCAGCGTATGCCACGCCCGGCGGCGGACACGGGCGTCCTCGTCCTCCATCATGCGGTAGATCGCCTTCCAGACTTCTTCGTTGCGGTGACGGACGTGGCACGGACACATGTAGGTCGCCGCCACGATCCGTTCCTCGGGATCCGCGCTCTGGGACAGGCGCAGGAGTTCGGCGATATCTTCCCTGCTCACGCGTTCCTCGCCCGGTTTTCGCCAGGCCTTCTGATGGCGGTTAAGGCCGGTGTTTCGTTTTGCCATGGTTTTAGGCGACCTATAGCTGATGTACGGGATTGGAGAGCACGCCGATCCGGGGAGAGGAAATTACTACGATGTCATCCTCCTTCAGTCCCAGGTCGTTCGGTATGATGATGCCCGTCCCCGTGGAAACGACGGTACCCGCCGGAATGAGATTGTCCCGGTAGAGGTATTCGTTCAACTCGTCGAAGCCGCGCGCCAATTGCGACGTGTTGGCCTCCCCTTCGAACACGACGGCGTCGTCCCGCAGTATCCGGCAGTGTATGTCGATGTCGTAAGGATCGTCGATCGCATCCGCCGTGACGAGCGTGGGGCCGAGCGCGCAACAGCCCTGGTATATCTTGGACTGGTTCAGATAAAGGGGATTCTCCTTCTCGATATCCCAGGCCGAAACGTCGTTGCACAGGGTGTAGCCGACTATCTCGCCTTCTTCGCCCAGTACGTAGGCCAATTCGGGCTCGGTTGCGGTGAACTTCGAGTCACTGCGCACGCAAATAGGCGCGTTCGGTCCCGAACACCGGGAAGCGGTGGCCTTGAAGAACGATTCCGGCCGGTCGGAATTGTACACCTGGTCATAGATGGTCTGTTGGGCGTCGTCGTCTCTGAACTCGGCGCTCCGTTTGTAGGTAACGCCGAAGCCCCATACCTCGGGCGCGAATACAGGGACCATCAGGTGCGGTACGCCTACGTCCGGCGTGACATCGATCGATTCGTAGGTGAACCCGGACAACTGGCCTTCATAGTCCTGCACGGCGCGATCGACGAGTTCGGACAGTGAAAGGCGCGCGACCCCGGATACGTGCATGAGGTCGTTGACGGTCTCCACCTCCGGCATAATCTCCGTGAGGTCGATGACATGATCGTCCTGGACGATACCCAGACCGGAATCCTGGCCGGGTTCATAGAATTGAACCAGTCTCATTCGCTTCTTCCCCGTATTGGTCAGCAACGTTGCATTGGATTCATGCCTGCAA
>JAPOOT010000151.1 GCA_026713285.1 Gemmatimonadota bacterium
ACTACCGGCCCCAGTTCTACTTCCGTACCACGGACGTGACCGGGTCGGTCTCGCTGCCACAGGGCGTGGAAATGGTCATGCCCGGGGACAACGTCGACATGGAAGTCAATCTCATGCAGCCCATCGCCATGGACAGGGAACTGCGCTTCGCCATTCGCGAGGGCGGCAGGACCGTCGGCGCGGGCGTCGTCATCGAAGTCATCGAGTAACAGGACTGGTGACGACATTCAAGAAACGGGACAAAGCGATCGAAGCGATCCTCACCCGGTTGGACCGGATGAATCTGACATAGAAGACGCACAGCATCGCAGGCCGGCGACACGAACTGAGCGGATACCACAGTTCCGGCCTGCCTTTTTATGCGGTACGCACATGCGCGCAGGCACGCGTGAGGCGGGCTGAGCGAGAACCATGAACCAGTGATTGGCCGTCACGTTCCGAGCAGTCTAAGAGACAGGCGGCCGGTTCAGCACGAAACAGGGATCATGTACGAACGAACGGTAGACTTTCTGAGAGAAGTAAGGACAGAGCTCTCCAAGGTGAGCTGGCCGAGCCGGAACGAATTGATCGGTTCGACGACCGTGGTCATCATCATCACGCTTATCCTGGCCGCTTTCACCGGAGTGATCGATTTCATTCTGTCCATCATATTGAGCCGTTTGCTCGGGGCCTGACGCGTAGCGAGAGATGACGAGGAGAGCAATGGACAAGCGCTGGTATGTGATTCATACCTATTCAGGTCATGAGAACAAGGTAAAGACCCACCTGGAGAAACTGAAGATTCGCGAAGGGTTGGAGGAGAAAATCGGCGAGATCCTCATCCCTACCGAAGAAATCGTAGAGATGAAACAGGGGAAGAAAACCTCTACCATTCGCAAACTGTTTCCAAGCTACGTCCTCGTGGAAATGGAGATGGACCGCGATTCATGGCACATGGTAACCAACGCGCCGGGCGTTACCCATTTCGTTGGAAGCGGACCCCGGCCGCAGCCCCTGCGGGAAACTGAACTGAACCGCATACTGCACCGGGACGAACCGCACAAGGATAAGGGAGAAGGCGTGGAGATCCCTTACCGGACCGGCGACCAGGTCAAGGTGACGGACGGACCTTTCACCGATTTCACAGGCGTGGTGGAGGCGATACACCCGGACCGGCAGAAACTGAAGGTCATGGTGAGCATTTTTGGACGTGCGACCCCGGTGGAGCTCGATTTCCTCCAGGTAACCCACGTCACGTAGGAGGGTTTTGTGGCAAAGAAAATATCTACGGTGATCAAGCTCCAGGTACCCGCCGGCCAGGCGAATCCTGCGCCGCCGGTCGGATCGGCTCTCGGCCAGCATGGCGTCAATCCCATGGAGTTCTGCAAGGTCTTCAATGCGAAGACCCAGGACCAGATGGGGCTGATCATACCGGTCGTGATCACGGTCTACGCCGACCGCAGTTTTTCCTTCATCACGAAGACGCCCCCGGCCGCGGTGCTGCTCAAGCGCGAAGCCGGCCTGGCGAAGGCGTCGGGCGAACCGAACCGGGACAAGGTCGGCAAGGTCACGCGGGATCAGGTCAGGCAGATCGCCGAGCTCAAGAAGCCGGATCTGAACGCCGCGGATACGGAGGCGGCCATGCGCATGATCGAAGGCACGGCCCGCAGCATGGGGATCGAAATAGAAGGATAACCCGGGAAAGTCGCAAGGAGACGGGCCATGAAAAGAGGCAGGCGGTACCTGGAAGCCAGTGAAAAAGTGGAAGCGGGCAGGGATTATCCCCTCGTGGACGCGTTGTCCATCGTCAAGGAAACCTCGAAGACGAAATTCGACGAGACCGTCGAGGTAGTCATGCGACTGAACGTGGATCCACGCCACGCCGAACAGATGGTGCGGGGCGCCATCGCGTTACCCCACGGAACGGGCAAGGAAACCAAGGTGCTCGTGCTGACGCGGGGCGAAGCGCAGAAGGACGCCCAGGAAGCCGGGGCGGACTACGTCGGCGCCGACGAGTACATCGAGCAGATCGAAAAAGGCTGGACCGATTTCGACGTCGTGATCGCCACGCCCGATATCATGCGTGACGTGGGAAAACTGGGCCGCGTACTGGGTCCGCGGGGGCTCATGCCCAATCCGAAGAGCGGCACAGTCACCTTCGACGTCGGCCCGGCGGTCCGGGAAGTCAAATCCGGCCGGATCGAGTACCGCGTGGACCGCAATGGAAACCTGCACGGTCCGGTCGGGAAGGTGTCCTTTACCGTACAGCAGTTGTCGGAGAACGCCTCGACGTTCATCGACGCGGTCATGCGGGCGAAGCCTGCATCCGCCAAAGGGCAATACATCAGGCGTCTTACCGTATCTTCTACCATGGGTCCCGGCATATCGGTCGACCGCCAGGCGGCGGCCGTCGAGGCATAGACGCATAAAGGACCACAGGACCGGAATACAGGACCGGAAGCCGTTGATCATAAAGGAGTCTTGAAACCATGCCCCAGCCGCGTGCCGTTAAAGAGCAGATCGTCCAGGATCTGACGACGCGATTGAAGGAGACCGACAGCGTATACCTGGCGGACCTCACCGGCCTGGACGTCGGCGAGGTTACCGAACTTCGAAGCCGGTTGCGGGCGGAATCCGTGGAATGCCGCGTCATCAAGAACACGCTGACCCGGCTCGCCGTCGCCGACGCGGGCCTGCCCGACCTGGGTGAAACCCTGGATGGTCCGACCGCGCTCGTCTTTTCGAACGACCCCGTGGCGCCGGCGAAGGTTTTATTCGATTTCGGCAAGGAACACGATGACCGGCCCCGCATCAAGGGCGGTTTCCTTACCGGCGAGATTGTCGATACCGCGAAGGTCCGGACGCTTTCCACGCTGCCCGGCAGAGATGAGCTGCTGGCGAAGGCCGTCAGCGGAATCGCCGCGCCGATCACGGGCCTGGTATTCACGCTGTCCGGTGTACTGAGCGGCCTGGTCCGCACCTTGTCGGCCGTTTCTCAGCAGAAAGCGTCGCAGGAAGGCGGCGATTAAGGGCCGCGTCCCGGTTTTCCGGTATCGCCGCCCGCAGTCTGATGTGCATTAGCATCGTGTGAAGACCGTCGAGAACTACAAAGGCAGCATCCTTTAATTTCCATATGGAGGTATGTATCATGGCCGTGTCCGATATCGTAGATCAGATTGAACAGCTGACCGTGCTGGAATTGAATGATCTCGTGAAGACGCTCGAAGACAAGTTCGGTGTTTCAGCCGCGGCGACGATGGCAGTAGCCGCACCCGGCGCCGTTGATGCAGCCGCGCCGGCCGAAGAGGAAAAGGACTCCTTCGATGTCGTGCTGACCGGTTTCGGCGACAAGAAGATCCAGGTTATAAAGGTCGTACGCGCGATCACGGGTCTGGGCCTGAAGGAGGCCAAGGCGCTGGTCGACGGCGTTCCCGGCGCGCTTAAGGAAGGCGTGACGAAAGAAGAAGCGGACGACGTGCAGAAGCAGATAGAAGATGCGGGCGGGACGATCGAACTCAAATAGGCGGGACGGTAAACCGGATCGGGTCCGCGTGGCGAGCGCGTGGATCCCGCGATGTAAGCGGGGTCGTCGCCCACTCGTCCGCGGGTACTATTAACCTTCCTGTCGAAAGGATGTGGTCAGCCGATGGACAATACCCAGATCACACGCCATGACTATTCCAAACTGCCCTCCATCATCGAAATGCCGAATCTGCTGGCGGTCCAGATAGATTCCTTCAACGCGTTTCTCCAGGCCGACGTACCCGTTTCCGAGCGCAGGAACCAGGGTCTGCAGGCCGTTTTCACCGACATATTCCCCATCACGGACATCCACGAGCACTTTTCGCTCGAGTTTATCGAGTACATACTCGGCGAGCCCAAGTATACGGTCCTGGAATGCCAGGAACGGGGCATGACCTACGCGATTCCCCTGAAGGCGAGGCTTCGCCTGGTGATCCGGGAGGAAGGGAACGGCGGCAATGGGAAGGCCGACAGCAAGAAGGTCAAGGACATCATAGAGCAGACCGTGTTCCTCGGTGAACTGCCCCTTATCACGGAAAAGGGCACGTTCATCATCAACGGCGCGGAACGGGTCATCGTGTCCCAGCTGCAGCGTTCCTACGGCGTATTCTTTTCCGAAGAAACCCATCCCAACGGCAAACAGCTTTATTCCGCCCGCATCATACCCGAACACGGCACCTGGCTGGAGTTCAGCCTGGACGTGAACGACGTGCTCTTCGTCCACATCGACCGGAAGCGGAAGTTTCCCGTAACGCTGCTGTTGCGCGCCCTCGGTTACGAAAGCAACGAAGATATTTACCAGTTGTTCTATGAATTCGACGACGTCCGGACCAACAAGGTTGCCGAACTGGTCGG
>JAPOOT010000026.1 GCA_026713285.1 Gemmatimonadota bacterium
GCGAAGGGGAAATCGGGGAAGTGCCGCACCCAGGCCTTTTCCATGTAATCGAGCGTGCCCGATGGGTCCTCCGGCTGGATTCGGGCCGCGATGAGCTGTCCGCGGCCGTACATGATCACGAGGGGTTCGATGGGCAGGTGCAGCGAGCGCAGGTGGAAGTCCCTGACCACGCCGATGACCGTCTGCGTCAAGCCGATGCCGAACCGGACCTGGTTTCCCAGCGCCTCCTCCGGCGTATCCCAGCCCAGTAGGCGAAGCGCACTTTCGTTGAGCAGGATGTTACCGGATTCGGCCTGGCTTTCCAGCGGACCGCTGAACGACCTTCCCGCCAGCAGTTCCAGGCCCAGCGTCTCCACGTAACCCGCCGCGACGATGATGCCCTGCATGTCGTGCCTGACCTGGTCCGGATCATCGACGCGCCAGGCCGTTTCGGTGGTGATTCGCCCGATGTTCCCCGTCAGGCCGGGCAGGTAGATGCCCTGGCTCACCGCGGACACCCCGCTGTGTCCGAGCAATTCGTCCTTCCACGGCTGGTACTTGTAGGCGACCTGGGCGATCGACGGAATAGCGATCGCGTATTCCTTGTCGAAACCCAGATGCTTGCTCTGAATGTAGCTGATCTGGCTGAACAGGACGCCCGTGCCAATGATAAGCGCGATGGAAATGGCGAACTGGATGACGCCGAGCACTTTCCTCGGAAGCGCTCGGTCCTTACCGAACGGCCGGCCCTCCTTGAGCCCCGGAACTGTCCCGAAGGAGGCGAGCCTGACGGCCGGATATCCGCCGGACAACAGGCCGATGATGACCGCCGCGGCCGGCAGGGCTACCCACCAGAGTACGTGCGCCATGAATCCGTCGGACGCCGGCATGCCCGTCAGCCCGTCGAACCAGGGAGAAACGAGCCATACCGCCAGCAGGGCGATCGACAGGGCCGCCACGGCCAGCAGGACGGACTCTCCCAGGTACTGCCGGACCAGGTGAAGCCGCGACGCGCCGAGTACCTTTCGCATGCCGGTCTCACCCATCCGGTGGGCGAACTGCGCGGTGGACAGGTTCACGCAGTTGATGCAGACGATCACGAGGATGAAGAGGGCCATGGCGGCCAGGATATAGACATAGCTGACGTCGGTGTTGGCGCCGGGTTCGTTCTCGAGGTGGGAATACAGGTGTATGTCGGTGACCGGCTGTAGGGAGAACTCGTAACGGCCGCCGCGCACCTGGAGCTGCTCACCCACGTGCCGGTCCACGAAATCGGGAAACTTTGCCGCCAGGGCCGACGGCGAATCTCCGCCTCCCAACTTGATGTAGGTGTAGAAGAAGAACGCATCCCAGGTTTCCCGCGACCAGTGCCCGTATTCCTCGTACCCCGAAGCCAGCGAAATGAAGAAATCGGCCTGGAAATGGGTGTTCGCTGGCATGTTTTGCATGACCCCGGTGACGGTCAGCAACATGAAACCGTTGTCGGCGATGATCGTCTTGCCCATAGGATCTTCATCACCGAAGTACTTTCGGGCCGTGTCCTCACTAATGACCAGGGAGTAGGGGGCTTCGAGCGCTTGATCCGGATCTCCCCGGACCAGGGGCAGCGAGAAGAAGTCGAACAGCGAGTCTTCCGCCCAATACACCGCTCTTTCGTAGAAAACGCGGTCGCCGTACTTCATGATCCAGGTGCCGGTCGTGGGGTGCATGCGCAACAGGTTTTTCACTTCAGGGAAGTCGGCCTGCAGCGCGGGCCCCACACTGCGGGGCGTCTTGGCGTTGTCGTTGAACACGACCCGATATATACGGCCGGCCTGATCGTGGTAGCGGTCGTAGCTCAGTTCGTGCCCGACATAAAGGAATATCAGGATGGCGCAGGCCATGCCGACCGCCAGGCCAAGGACGTTGACCATCGCGTAGCCCTTGTGTCGTCTCAGGTGCCGCAGCGCTATAATCATGTCGCTTGTTATCATGGTCCAGTCCGCAGGCGGGAGCTTGCGTTGCGATCTTCACCTCAGACCCCGAGCATCCTCATCATCACCGTATACACAAGCATGGTAATCAGGACGACACCCATCAGGTTCAGCCAGAACCCGGCGCGGATCATCTGCTGGATCGTGACGTGTCCGGAACCGAAGATGATAGCGTTGGGCGGGGTGGCGACCGGCAGCATGAAGGCGCAGCTAGCGGCGATGGCGGCCGGCACGATCAGCATGAAGGGGTGCAGGTCGAAAACCGGCGCCAGGGCGGCCAGAATGGGGATGAACGTTGCCGTGGTGGCCGTGTTGCTGGTCAGTTCGGTCAGGTAGATAACCAGCGCGATGACGGCCATGACGAGCAGCAGCGTAGGGATGCCGGACAGGAACGCCAGTTGGTGCCCGATGTATTCCCCCACGCCGTTGGCCCGGATGGCCGCGGCCAGGCTGAGCCCGCCTCCGAAGAGGAGCAGGATCCCCCAGGGGAGCTTCACGGCCGTTTCCCAGTTCATCACGAACACCCGCCGTTTCACGTCCACCGGCACGACGAAGAGGGCCAGCGCCGCGACCATGGCGATGACCGGATCGGACAGGCCCGCCAGCGGTTGCAGGTCCCCGATCTGAATCCGGATCAGCAACGGACGTGCGATCCAGGACAGGGCGGCGAGGAAGAACACCGCCAGCACGACCCTCTCCCCCCGCGACATGGCGCCCAGTTCCCGGTAGGCCTTCTCCGTCACCTCGCTGCTCCCCTCGATGCGCACGGCCCGAAGGGGATAAAGGACCCGGGTCAGCATCAGCCACGTCAGCGGCAGGAAAACGGCCACCAGGGGAAGCCCCACGCCCATCCACCGGACGAAGCTGATCTCCTGGCCCAGGTTGGACTGGATGAAGGACGCGAGGAAGACGTTGGGCGGCGTGCCGATGATCGTACCGATGCCGCCGATGGATGCGGCGTAGGCGATGCCTAGCAGCAGGCACAGGGCGAAGTGAGGCCGCGTCTTCGAACCGGGCCCGCCGTTGCCTGCACTGTCGTTTCCCGCGCCGCCTGCCACGCTACCGGGTTCCACTTGCTCCACTAGGCTGATAATACTGAGCGCGATGGGGAGCATCATGACGGCAGTGGCCGTGTTGGACACCCACATGCTGAAGAAAGCCGTCACGCCCATGAAGCACGCCACGATGCCCGCCGGATGGTCGCCGGCCGAACGCAGGGCCTTGAGCGCCATGCGTTTATGGAGTCCCCATCGCTGCATGGCCAGGGCAATGAGAAAGCCCCCCATGAACAGGAAGATCAACTCGTGGGCATAAGGCGCGGCCGCTTCCCGCACCGGCGACGCTCCGGTCATGGGCAGGGCGACCAGCGGCAGGAGCGCCGTGGCGTAGAGCTCGACGGCCTCCGTCATCCACCAGACCGCCATCCACACCGCCAGGGCCAATGTCGCGCGGCCCGCGTTCGAGAACGCGACCACCTCACCCGTGCCGCTCATGTACGCATGGGGCAACTGGCTGTAGAGCAGGACCGCCAGCAACGGACCCACTACGAGGCCGAT
This sequence comes from Gemmatimonadota bacterium, assembly GCA_026713285.1. Classification (GTDB taxonomy): domain Bacteria; phylum JAAXHH01; class JAAXHH01; order JAAXHH01; family JAAXHH01; genus JAAXHH01. The sequence goes on from JAPOOT010000026.1 coordinate 3,509, forward strand.
CCATTGGACGGTGGTTTTGAGGCCTATGTTCTCCATAATCATTTACACGATGTGTGTGGATTCAAGTGTGCACAGTCTCAGAACTGATCCAATCACTATGAAATGAAAAAGCGTATGCTATACACTGGGTTTTACATACGACACAAATGACCTATATACTAACCGAATTAGTTTTAACATGACACACGAATCGATCGAAACTACATCCAATAATACTTTATCTAAACAGCACGTATAACAGTTGACAGTACTGTACCTTCAAAGATACTCTAATTCGTCATAGGAGACGATATTTGCTTGTACTGCACCCTTGACCGGGACAGTGAGTTAAGCTTCCTTCTGATCGAGGAGGCACCCCATGTCCCTGAAACGCCGTCAGTTCACCCGCGAGTTCAAGCTCCAGGTCCTTCAGGAATCAGATACGGGCAAATCAATCAGTCAGTTAGCCCGGGAACACCAGGTCCATCCTACGCTGATTCACAGGTGGCGCCAACAACTTCGTCGACAGGGTGATCGCGCCTTCCCAGGCAACGGCAAGGCGGTAAGTGACGAGACCCGGACCTTGTACTGCGGGACCAGATTCACAGGCTCTCTCTTTCTTGGCCCTCCTACGGTTACCGTCCCATGACCCGCGCGCTACAGCGTATGGGATACCCTGTGAACCACAAGCCCGCCAAAGCGTCTCATGCGCGAGAATAACCTGCTTGCCCTGCGGCGCAAGGCTTTTGTATCGACCACCGACTCGAATCACGACCGCGCCGTCTACGCCAACCTGGTCCCGGGCCTGAACGTGACCGGATTCAACCAGCTCTGGGTAGCGGACATCACCTACATAAGGCTAGCTCGCGAATGGGTCTATCTGGCGGTGATCCTCGACGCCCATAGCAGAAGATGCATCGGCTGGGCTTTGGATCGAACCTCGATGCCAGCCTGGCCCTTAACGCCCTGAGCAGCGCGCTTGCCCAAAGATCGGTGCCCAGAGGACTTGTGCATCACTCCGACCGGGGCGTGCAATATGCCTCGAAAGCCTATATCGACACCCTCAAGAACGCCGGCATTCGGATCAGCATGAGCCGGCGAGCCAACCCCTATGACAACGCCAGGGCAGAGCGCTTCATCAGAACCCTCAAGTACGAGGAGGTCTATCTCTACGAGTACGAATCCCTGGAAGAAGCCCGATCCCGCATCGGCTACTTCATTGACAAGCGCATGTAATCGTAAGCGCTTGCACTCGGCTTTCGATGAACGCGCAGATGTCTTCTTGACCATACCATGCGGGGAGGATATTTTCTGCATCATAAGGCTCCCTGGGAAAGTGGGTACGTTCGTTACAACCGTGATGCACGTACCCAATGTACCGGGGAGCCTTCTTCATTGCGATTTCAACTAAGTTAGGGACAACACCGGTTAATCAGAGGTTCCTTAAGCAGGGTACAGAAGGGAACATGACACCATTAAGGATTCAGGCCTTGGAGGAATCATGCGCCATAACACATGGCATCTGGGTAGTTGGGTTATATGTCTGCTGGTAATCGCATGTGGAAGGGACAGCCCGACTAATAGTACTCCGCCGGTAGTATACAAGGTCGCTGTCACACCGGAAGAAATAGAGTTAACCAAAATAGGTGAAACGGCAACGCTTACGGTGTCCGTGCTGGATAAAAAAGATGTAGATGTGCCTGATTCAACTATTTCCTGGCGCAGTAGTGATCCGGACGTGGCAAGTGTAAATGCAGAGGGGATTGTTCGAGCCATAGGCTACGGAACGGTGACGATCACCGCCATGTCCGGGCAGAAGACGGGTAATGCCCGGGTTATGATATTCAGTCCGGCCAGGGCCGCGCTGATAGCCCTGTATGAAGCCACAGGTGGGGAGAACTGGACGAACAAGACGAACTGGCTCAGTGACGCGCCTATCGACGAATGGCAAGGTGTGTCAACCCTGAACTCGGATCGGAGAGAGGGGCTGGGATTAAGAAGTACCGAAAGCACCGGTCTGGAGCGGCTCGATCTTTCCAACAGCAACCTCACCGGCGAGATCCCCGACGCGCTGGGGAACCTGGTAGACCTCCGATACTTGGATTTGTCGGGTAACGCATTGACAGGTGAAATCCCTGCCGAGCTGGGTGGTCTGACGAAGCTCGAGGTATTGAGACTGCATGGCAACACGGGCCTGGCCGGTCCACTGCCAGCTACGTTTACCAATTTGGTCGTACTGGAAACGCTGACGCTCACCGGAACGCAGGTTTGCGCGCCCACAGCGATCCAAAAATGGCTAAACGGAGTCGAGAACAAGAGCGGCGTGTTGACCTGTGGGGGTCCCCGACCTGCCGACCGAAGCAAACTCATTACTCTGTACACCAGCACAGACGGCGTCAACTGGAAGCAGTCAACCAACTGGCTGACCGACGAGCCGCTTTCAACTTGGTACGGGGTCGGCGTTAATGCCGCAGGGCGCGTGGACAGCCTCGTTATGGAAGATAACAGACTTAGCGGCCCCTTGCCGGCAACGTTGGGAGATCTTGGAGATCTTCAAGTTCTGGATTTGAGCGACAATGCCCTGTCGGGTAGCATCCCCTCGGAGTTTGGTAGCCTCACCAACCTCGTTACGCTCGATCTCAGCAACAACGAACTGACGGGAGGAGTCCCATATGGATTGTTAGACTTACCCAACCTCGAGAACCTGGACCTGTCAGGTAACCAGCCCTCAGACACGGACAACCCTGTGATGTCGGATCGCGATGCGCTTATCGCGCTCTACAACGCAACGGACGGCCCTAACTGGACTCGTGCCGACAACTGGCTGAGCGATGCGCCTCTTGAATCATGGTATGGCGTGAGCGCCAACTCGGAAGGGACGGAGGTGGACACGCTGGTTTTACGTGAAAACGGACTTCGGGGCCCTATACCCCCGGCTCTGGGACAGTTTCAGAACCTTGAATGGCTGGATCTTAGCAACAATCATCTGATTGGCCCTATCCCCTCGGAGTTGGGTCAACTACAGAACCTTAAGATGCTTTGGCTTCATCGAAGCAATGAGAATATCCCGGAAATGCTGTCGGGCACTATACCCCCCGAATTGGGACAGCTGAAGAACCTTGTGTATCTGAGGCTTTACGGGAATGACCTGTCGGGACCGATTCCCCCCGAACTGGGTCAACTACAGAACATTGAGATCTTGCGGCTTCAGAACAATCGGTTTACCGGTCCTATCCCTCCGGAGTTAGGCCAACTGCAGAACCTTAAGATGCTGTATCTTGGCGACAATCAACTGTCGGGACCGATTCCCCCTGAACTGGGCCAGTTGCAAGACCTTTACTTATTGTGGCTTTCCGGGAATCTGTTAACGGGCCCCCTACCCGATAATTTTGTCGGCCTGACATCCTTGAACCACTTGAATGTCACGGGCACCCAGTTGTGTGCGCCGACGGACTCGGCATTCCAAGCGTGGTTGGCAGGAATCGAAAGAAAAGAGGGAGTGGTCAATTGCACCGGCCCGCTGTCATCTGACCGCGATGCGCTTATCGCGCTCTACAACGCAACGGACGGCCCTAACTGGACTCGTGCCGACAACTGGCTGAGCGATGCGCCTCTTGAATCATGGTATGGCGTGAGCGCCAACACCGAAGGGACGATGGTGGACACGCTGGTTTTACGTGAAAACGGACTTCGGGGCCCTATACCCCCGGCTCTGGGACAGTTGCAGAACCTTGAATGGCTGGACCTTCACGACAATGAACTGACTGGGTCAATCCCTCCGGCCCTGGGACAGTTGCACAGCCTTGATCGACTGGAACTCGAGGGCAATCAGTTGACGGGGCCTATACCGTCTGCACTTGGCCAGTTGCAAAACCTTAAACTACTGTATCTCGAAGGCAATCAGTTGACAGGGTCAGTCCCTCCGGCCTTAGACCAGTTACAAAACCTTGAAAGCCTGAATCTGCGCTTTAATCAGCTATCGGGGCCGATTCCCCCCGAACTTGGTAATCTGCACAACCTTGCAGGACTGTATCTAGCTGGTAATCAGTTTTCGGGGCCGATTCCCCCCGAACTGGGTAATCTGCAGCACCTAAAAACGCTGTGGTCTGGCGACAATCAGCTTTCGGGTTCGATCCCCCCCGAAATGGGCCAGTTGCAGAGTCTTGAGTTTTTGATCCTTGCCGGCAATCAGTTGACAGGCCCAATTCCTTCCGCACTGGGACAACTGCAAGGCATTGGGGCGCTGTGGCTTGACGACAATGAGTTGTCGGGACCGATTCCTCCCGAACTGGGTCAGTTGCAAAACCTCTCGTCGCTGCACCTTGGAAACAATCGGCTGTCGGGTCCTATCCCTACGGCACTGGGTCAGTTGCGGAACCTTACGAGGCTGAAACTAGGAAATAACCAGCTGTCGGGGCCTATCCCCGCGGCACTGAGTCAGTTGCAGAACCTTTCGTCGCTGCAACTTGGAAACAATCGACTGTCGGGTCCTATTCCCGCAGCACTGGGTCAGTTGCAGAACCTTGAACGGCTGAATCTTAATCACAACGAACTGATGGGACAAATTACCCCAGAACTCAGCCAACTGCAGAACCTTACGTCGATGAATCTTGATGACAATGAATTGACCGGTCCGATCCCTTCAGATCTAGGCAAACTGCATAAACTTGAATGGCTGAGTATTCAACACAATAACTTAACCGGCGGAATCCCACACTCGTTTGGCGATCTGGCAAGCCTGAGATCGATTGAACTTTCGAACAACACAAACATGTCCGGGATCTTGCCATCGTCGCTGCTCAATCTTGATAACCTTGTCCAGTTACGCCTTAACGATACAGGACTTTGCGCACCTTCCGATGCCGGTTTTCAGACTTGGCTAAACGGAATCAGGTTCGTTTGGGTGGATCGTTGCGAAAACCGCGCTGTTGACGGAGAGTCGGTCGCCTTCCTGACGCAGGCCTCACAATCGCTGGCACATCCGGTGCCTCTGGTTGCCGGTGAAGATGCCCTCCTTCGCGTGTTTGTCGTCGCGGACACACAGGAACAGGTCCCAATGCCGATGGTGTGTGCCAACTTCTACCTTGGGGGTAGAAAAACAGGCTCGTGGTGCCAGCGAGCAGAGATACCAAGCGTACCAGACATGGTTATAGTGGGAGAACTGGAGGCTTCTGCCAACGTGTTAATAAAAGGTACTTTCATTCAGCCCGGATTGGAGATGGACATCGAGATTGATCCCGAAGGCGTGCTGGATCCGTCACTGGATATCACCCGCCGCCTGCCTCCCACTGGCCGGGTGACGGTAGATGTACGCGACGTGCCTCCCTTCAATCTCACACTTGTCCCATTCATATGGACTATTAACCCCGACCCCTCCATGGTAGACCGGGTACAGGAATTAACAACGGAATCAGATCTGTTCCGATTAACGCGCGATATTCTCCCTGTGAACGAATTCGATCTGGCCGTGAGGGAAGCGGTATGGACGTCGTCGGAGCCAGTCGCCTCAAATAAATCAGATTTACTTAACGAACTCGATGCTATACGCGCCATGGACGGGTCGAACAGATATTACAAGGGTATCCTCACATCCGGAGGAGGAATAGCCCAAAGTGGTGGCTTCACAAGCCTTTCAATTCTTGATGACGAGGTAATTGCGCATGAGCTTGGACATAATTTCAGCCTCGGACATCCACCGTGCGGCGGCCCAGATGATCCGGATCTCCATTATCCTTATACAGACGGTTCCATCGGTGCTTGGGGATACGACCTGTTAAACAAAGAGCTTGTGGATCCCAGTACACCCGATGTTATGAGCTACTGCGGTCCACCATGGATCAGTGATTTTTATTTCACCAAAGCAATAGGCTATCGTCTGTCGTTGGTTGAGGAAGTGCCGTTGGCAGCAGCCTACGCGCCTTCCTCAAGGAGCCTGCTTTTATGGGGCGGTATCGACGAGTATGGTGAACTCGTCCTCAAACCCGCTTTCGTGGTCGATGCGGCGCCATCCATGCCGAACCAGGGCGGTCCGTACCTCGTCACCGGGGAGAGCGAGGATGGTGAAGTCCTGTTTACCGTGTCATTCAGTTTAGCCGAGATTGCGGACGGGGAAGGGGGATCATTTGCGTTTATCCTGCCGGCACAATCAGACTGGTCTGATAGGCTGACCAGTATAACACTTTCAGGCCCCGAGGGCGTAGTGGAGATCAAAGACGATGAAGGAAGGTCGACCGCGCTGCTTATTGACCGAGCAACTGGAAGAGCCCGAGGGTTTATAAAGGACTGGCCGATCCCGGGCGATTCGTTGACAGCGACTCGCCGCACACTCGCGGAGCCGGGGCTGGATGTCACCGTAAGCACCGGCATACCCGATCCGGCAGACTGGGTACGATAACCTGGCCCATTGGGTCCGATCCGGTCCACATCGAAGAATGCCATACAATCGCCCGTAGCAACAGCAGGCCTCCGGGTGGAACTCGAACCCCACTGGCGGGAAGATAGGCTAGCAGCGGGCGATTCTGTGGGCCGGACTTGGTTGGAATCTGTACATGACAGCCTGCATCCTCCAGCAGCTCGAACCAGGCCATTTAACCTGCATAATTCGGTCAAGTCCCATTTTCAGTTGAAATTGCCCGGGCGCCCCTTGTTTGACGAGGCTATGCAGGGTGAGGGTCTATTCCAGGCCTTCGTCCAGGCTGTTTGCCGCCGAGGGTTCAAGGCGGCGCATTCGCTTCTTATCGCCTTGAGGGCCGAACGGGCCTGATCGAAGGTGTCCCGGTCATAGGCGTGTTGCAGTCTTCTTCTCATGCGCTGCTGATCGGATTTGGCCAGGTAGGAGAGGACGTTTTCCCGCTTGTGCCACTGGCAGCGCTGGATCAGGGCCTCCTAGTCGTCATGGACGGCGCCAAGGGACTATGCAACATGGCTGGCCATCCACCGAGGGCAGGGCGCTGGTCTGTGGCTGCGGCTAGGACTCCCCCCTCCTCCCCATCTTCCGAAACAACGCCCTGATATCGCCTATAGCCCCTACACTCACATACACAGCCACGCCGGCAAAAATCAACAGACACAGGACGAAGACCGCGGTCCAGAGCGTGCTCCAGAATTCCATCACGCTTCCTCCTTCCGGTCCGGGAACAGCAGCGATCCGGCGAACATGAGGACCAGGGCCAGCGCGGTGATGGCCAGCCCGATCTCGTCACTCCTGTACATGCCCAGGCCCAGCGCTTTGTTTACGGGTCCCAGGCCCGTCACGGCGCCGATACCCGCGATGAGCGCCAGGTAGGCCCCCACGGTGCTCGCGCGCTTCCAGTACAATCCCGCCAGCAGCAGAATGAAGGCGCCGGTGAAGTAGATGGCGCCGCTCACGGCCATGTAGTCCCACAGGTCCTGCCCCAGGTCGTACCAGAGCCCCCATACGAGCAGGAAAAGGCCGATAATCAGAATGAAAATGCGCGACAGCATCAGGCGCCACCGGGTGGTCAACCGCTCATTGGTGGCCGGCGCCACCACGTCGTGGGTGAGGACCGACGCCCAGCAGAGCAGGTAGCTGTCGTGGGTCGACATGAAAGCGGCGAGGAGTCCCGCGCCGACGAGGCCGATGATACCGGTGGGCAGGATCTGGGACAGGAAGAGCGGCATGGCCTGCAGCGTCATCGTGGTGTCGGCGGTGGGCGACCCGGTTTCATCGAAGAAGAAGCCGCGGAACCCGGGTTCGTTGAAGAAGTACGTGAGCGCGCAGATGCCGAGGAACTGGGGAATCATGAACCGGATCAGGAAGCCGATGGAGGACCACTTGTACAACCTGCGCACCACTTCCACGCTTTCGGCGGCACAGGCGCGCATGACCGAGGTCTGCCACACGGCGCAGGACACGAGGCCCGCCGTGAAGATCATCCACATGATGTAGGAGGGACCGAATCCGCTGCCCTCGATCAGGGGATTGAAGCCTGACTCGCCGTGGACGGCCGCCACGGTTTCGACAATGGTCGGCCAGCCGAGGGCGTAGACGGCCATGCCGCAGGTCAGGATCATGCCGAAGGAGAGGACCACGAACTGGATGTAGTCTGTGATGACCACCGACACCATGCCGCCCATGATGGTGTAGGCGATGACCAGCGCCAGCATGACGGACATCACCACGGCGACGGCATTGGGATCGGTCAGCCCGGTCAGGCCCGTCACGAACAGGGCGCCCGCTTTGAGGAACAGGCCCATGTTCAGGATGCCGGCAAAGGCGAGGAGCAGGCCGCCGAAGACGCGCACGCCCCGGCTGAACCGCTTCTCGTAGAACTCCGGGATCGTCATCACGCCCAATCGGCGCAGGGGCACGACGATGAAGCCGGTCATGCCGACGATGAAGGTGACCACGCCGGCGATGACCGCGATGTGGAAGGCGGCGAACCCGCCGGTGAAGCCCTTCTGCGCCGAATACATGACCGTCACAAGACCCAGTTCGCTCCCGATCATGGTCGCCACGGCCAGGCGGGACTTGAGCGACCGGCCCGCCACGATGTAGTCTCCCATGTCCCGGATGTACCGGTTCATGTAGAGGCCCACGCCTACGGTGGCTGCCATGTACACGGCGACGATCATCCAGTCCAGGGTTCCGAAATTTGTCGGGAGAGACGGCATTTATCGGTCGATGTGCCGGACCAGTTCGGATGCGAGTCCGACGTAATCCGAGGGGGTCAGGGCGAGCAGGCGCAGCTTGTCTTCGTCCGGCAGGTCCAGGTTGCGGATCAGGTCTTCCATGGTCTCCTTCGTGATGGCCTGCCCCCGGGTCAGCGCCTTGACCTGCTCGTAGGGTTTCTCCAGACCGGCCTTGCGCATGACCATCTGCACCGCTTCCGCCAGCACCTCCCAGGCGCCGTCGAGATCGGCGCGCAGCGTGTCGCGGTCCACTTCGACCCGGCCCAGGCCCTGGATGGCGGAGTGGATCGCCAGTAGCGAGTGGCCGATGGCCACGCCCACGTTCCGGAGGGCGGAGGAGTCGCTCAGGTCGCGTTGCTGCCGCGAGATCTGCAGTTTTCCGGCCAGGTGGTCCAGCAGCGCGTTGCTGATAC